>CAZQRW010000011.1:24466-38390 GCA_964596115.1 uncultured bacterium | reverse complement strand
AAGCCTCACGGAGGGTGAGCGGGCATGGTTCGTGAGATGAAATCTCACGAGAGCGAACCTGAGTGCGGAGCAGCAATATCCTCGCCCCTCTTTTTTGGTTCGCCTCTACTCTATCCTGTTGCCCTTTTCCTCGCTATTCTTTCTATACTTCTTCTACCTTGCTTCTCTTTCTACTTCTCTCCTACCTTGCTCTTCTTTCTACTCTACTCCTACCTCGCTTCTCTTTCTATTTCTCTCCTACCTTGTCTGTCTGTCCCGGTCTTCTGTAAAGAAAAGCCTTTTTTCACAATTCACGAATCACGAATCACGGTCTTTTTATAGTAATAACAAACATGAAGAAAAAGGTTGAAATATTAATTTTTTTGTATTATAATATAAATAAAATGTTTTTCTTACTATCATTATTAATGGCGATAGAAAACAAAGGGGGTAATATGATTAGAGAACCTGTAGTTGCGGGTGCCTTTTATCCAGCTAATCCGGAATCCCTGGATCATATGATAAAAGAATACTTACAAAATGCACATATCTCAATAAAGGGGCATATATTCGGCATCATCTCACCTCATGCAGGTTACCCCTATTCTGGTCCAACTGCAGCTTATGGATATAAGGCAATTATGGGCAAAAAATATAGCACTGTAGTTTTAATTGGGCCATCCCACTACTCAATTTTTGACGGGATGTCTATATACCCAAAGGGAGAGTGGCGTACTCCCCTTGGAACTGTAAAAATAGACGAGGACTTTGCAAAAAGATTAATGGCTCAAAATGAAAAGATAGATTATTTTCCTGAAGGGCATTCTCAAGAACATTCCATTGAAGTAGAGATCCCATTCCTACAGGAGGTACTAAAAAACTTTAAGATAGTTCCAATCGTAATGGGTAATCAAACCGAGGATAATATTAATATTCTTGTTCAATCTCTTATTAAAACAATAAAGGATCCAGAGCATACCCTCCTTCTTGCCAGTTCCGATCTGTATCATGGATATTCATATGAGCAGGCAAAGGAGATAGATCAAAATGTTATAAATTATATTTCCGATTATGATGGTCATGGGCTTTTTTCATTTGTAAGATCAATGGAAGAAAGAAGAATAGCAGCTGCCTGTGGTGGAGGTCCCATTGCAGTAGTACTAAAGACGACAAAAAAATTAGGCGGAAAGAGTGTTAGAATACTCCACACAACTACCTCTGCAGATGTTACGGGTTCATATGGGGGCTATGTAGTAGGATATGTCTCTGCAGTAATAATCGGAGAAAATGAAAATAACAAAAAAGTAAATAACCAGGAAAGCAATGTTTTTAAGCTGAACAAAAAGGAGAAAGAAACACTCCTGAACATTGCAAGGAAAACCCTTGAACAATATCTTTCAAGCCATACAACCCCAGAGTTTAATGTCAGTGACAAAACTCTTAAAACAAAAACGGGTGTATTTGTAACACTAAAGGAGGGAGGGAACTTACGTGGTTGCATTGGCTTAATTAGAGGATTAAAACCACTATATGAGGGAGTTATAGAAATGGCAATTGCAGCTGCAACTCAGGATCCGAGATTTCCACCTGTTTCTTATTCTGAGTTGAAGGATATAGAAATTGAAATCTCTGTCCTAACACCTTTTCAGAAGGTGAATTCTCCTGATGAGATTAAAGTTGGAAGAGATGGTTTATATATTGAATCAGGATTTTATTCAGGACTCCTTTTGCCTCAAGTCCCCACTGAGTATAATTGGGACAAACGGACATTCCTGGAGGAAACCTGCCACAAGGCTGGGCTTTCAGGTGATTGTTGGAAGAGACCCGAAACAAAAATATATAAATTTCAGGCATTGGTTTTTTCTGAAAATAATGAATGAGTCTTGAAACAAAGGTTTCTTCATCAATTTATAAATACAAATTACTTGAAAGCGGTGATAGTGTAGCTATTGCGTATTCAGGTGGTAAAGATAGTGCTGTTCTTCTTGATGTTCTTTCAAAAAACAAAAACATCTCAAATTTATTTGTGATTCATCTTGATATGGGATTTGGAGAAGACCTCAATGGGATTAAAACATATTTACACAATTTGGGATATCCATTCTATGTAGAGAAGACAGATTTTGGAAAACAAGCCGAAAAAACAGCATATTCTCCTTGTTTTCTCTGTTCCTTTTTAAGGAGAAAAAGAATATTTGAAATAGCACATAGCAAGGGGTTTAAAAAGATTGCCTTTGGGCACACGAGAGATGACGCTATCATAACCTTTTTAATGAATATATTCTACCACGGGGAGGTTTCAACAATATCTCCAAAACAGGTTTTCTTCAATGGTGAAATAACTATAATCCGTCCATTATACTATGTAAGCAAGATAGAAATTGAAAGATATATCCAGAAAAGAGTTTTGCCATATTTTGAAAATCCCTGTCCGCACAGTGTGAATACAAAAAGAAAAAATATGGAAGAACTCCTGGATAAATTCCCCGATGGAAGAAACAATGTCTATAAAGCCCTATTTACCATAAAGAAGGAATTTCTACCTTGAAAAAAGCCTTCTTGCTCTTCTTTCTCGCTATTTCCCTATTTGGGAAGTTCATGTTAATAAATGTAAATTTTGAAGGGAATAAATTTTTTTCGAATAAAGAATTATTAAAGAGAGTAGAAAGCAAACCCGGTGTAGAATATAACGAGTATGCCCTTAGACATGATGAAATAAAGTTAATCCGACTTTATAAAGACAATGGGTTTTTTGACATCAATATCAAAAAATATATAAAAGTAAATTTCAAAAAGAAGGGTATATCAATAGTTTTTAAGATAATAGAAGGACTGCGTTATCCTGTATTAGAAATACGTATTCTTGGAAACAGATCTATTCCGATTCAATCTATTTTACCTCTTTTGAAGATTAAGAAAAATAATCCTTATAGCGCACTCTACTCTACTCTTTCAGGATATGCAATAATGGATTATTATTCAAGAAATGGATACCCCTATACAAATATAACTGATACATTTTCTGTTTCTAAAGGAAAGGGTGTCATTATACGATATCTTATAGATGAGGGGAAAAGGGTTTTTATTCGAAGAATAATAGTAGAAAATAAAAGTGGAATAAGGGATAAGGTTATACACAAATATACAAAAAGGTTAAAATCTGGGGAAATCTATAACCCTGAGAAAGTAAATCAAGTTAAAAAGGAACTTCTACAGACCTACCTCTTCGAAAGGATTGAAGTAAAAACAGAGGGACTTGCACTACGTTCAGATTCTGTAAATATTATTTTTAATATACTCTCATCTAAGAGGACTGAAATAGCAATCGGTGGGGGCATACAATCCCTTGAATGGGTTGTAGGAAAGACAAGGTTAACTCAAAAAGGACTATTTTCAGGTGAGCATAGTTTAAAATTTGAATTAGAACAGGGGTTTAATGTAAAAGGGGGATTAAGGACTAACATATTTACAAAATTCAAATCAAAGGATATTCTCCTCACGCCTCTCAGTTTTATCCTTACATACACACTAACTTCAGAGAGAACAGATACAGCACTACGTTATGAGGACCTCGAAACAAAACTTGGTTATACAAAAAATAACAAATATGGAATTTACCTAAGTTATATATACAAACAGGAAACAAGCAGTTTCAGAAAAAGTATAAGCCGTATACTTTCCCATCATATTGAATCGGATAATAGAGACAACATGCTTGACCCTAAGAAAGGCATAAAAACGCAGGTTACATTTTACAAAGGTGGCGGTTTCCTTGGTGGAGATGAAAATTTTTACAAATATGATTTTAGCATTGCGACTTACTTAAATATTAAAAGAATAGTACTTGAGAATTACTTCAAGAGGGGCAATATAATCTACCATTCTCTTCCTTCTTACACAAACCTATTTCATCTTGACGGTATTAATATACTGAGAGGATATAAGGAATACGAATATGGGGATACTCTGGATACATTAACAGGCAGATGGTATTTAAAAGAGTTTAACCATTTCACATTTCAGCCAAAATTTCTCATAACAAGGGGGTTATACCTTGTAACTTTTGTAGACTTTCTTCTCCTCCACTCTGAGTTTCTAAAAACATATGGGATTGGCGTTCATTATTCTACACCTATAGGCCCAATAAGACTTGAATTTGGCTTTGGGGATGGACATAAAAATCTCATTTTCTCAATAGGTGAAATGATACAATGAAAAAGATACTCAAGAGAATTTTTGTATGCTTGTTAATTTTCATAACATCCATCTTTGTCATCACAACTATCGCAATAAACACCCCATTAGTCAAAAAAACCATTGTCTCCAGACTGGAGGATTCGCTGAATGCAAAAATTTTATTAAAGAGAATTCGCATAACACCTTTAAGTGCAGGAATTTATAATTTTGGAATTGTAAAAAATAATAAAAAATTAATAGGTATAAGTAGAATAGATGTAACCTTTAATCCATTTGAACTAAAAAATCTTAAAATTAAATCGGTATATATTTCAGGATTAACTATAACTTACGCAAAAGAAATACAGCAACTAATGCCAAAGTCTAAGGGGAAATCAAATGTCCTGCTTCTACAGATAAAAAAACTGAGAATAAAAAATTCAAACATTAAAATTAGGGATTATTCTATAAAAACAGCAATGGAACTGAAAATCACAAAAATCCCCGAGGGTATCAAGACTTCCATAAAAAAATTCCAAATCAATGTCAACGGAGATAATTTAATAAAAAATATAAGTGGTGATGTTTCTCTTGTAGAAGAAGGCATAATTATATCTAATATGAAGGCACAATTGAAAGAGGGTGAAGCTTATCTTGCTGGTCTTATATCCGATTCCCTGAATCTGGATGTTATAATGAAAAATATCCATATCGGAAATTACCGCGGTTATATTACTGAAAAGATTTCTGGGAATTTAAACCTGAATATGAAAATCTTCGGGAAAAGGACAAACCCTACCCTTGATGGCAATATATATATTACAAACCCATTCTTCAAAAATTATAGGCTTGAAAACGTAAACCTGTCATTTTTATATAATAATAATTCCATTAATGCATCGATTGCTGCTGGTGATAAAGTTAAGGGCTTATTTACAGGGAATGTAAATAGGAGAATAACCGGAAAGATTGATATAAAAAATCTTGATATATTTGATTACACCGGTATTAAAAGTAATATAAATGGTTCAATGCTAATACATACAGATAAAATTGGCAACGGAAATTATACACTAAAACTGAAGAGATCAACGGCTGAAGATGTGGTAATTACGGACCTATTTATCCAACTTACAAAAAAATACAAGAATATTATTCTTCAGAATCTTTCTATAAAAGGACAAGGAATATCTATAAATTCGTCTGGATTTTACACCCCGGAGTCAATAAAAATAGCCTTGAATGTTGATAGCACAGATATTAAAAAGTTCAACTCATTTCTCCCATTCGGAAAAATAAATGGCACATTGAGTATGAAAATTAACGCAAAGGGTAAGCTAAATTCGCCTTCCATAAAGGGAAATGTCTTTGTCGATAAACTTGAATATAAGGAATTCAAAGGTAAAAAAACCAGGATTACTATAAACCTTTCTAACCCACAAAATGGAAATATCAATATGTCAGGAAACAATATCTATATTGGTAAAACACAGGTTGATAGCTTTATTCTGAATACATATCTGGAAAAAAACCTGATATATTACGATATTTCAGCACTTTTAAAAAAGAAATTTTTATTTTTAAAGGGCAAAATAAAAAAAGAAAAAGAAATAAATATCCGACTGGATACATTACTCGTTAGACAACAGGGAAAAGGAAATATTACCAACAGAAACCCTATAATTATTGTTAAAAATGGGAGATTTGTTGAAATTAAGGATTTATCTATTTTAGGTCCCGGCTTTCAGATAATATCTAAAGGCACTCTTGGTGAACAAATGGATGCGATGATAAATATCTCCTCAACAGATTTGAGGAAGATAGGGATGTATTCTGAGTTAAAACACATTTTAAAGGGAAATATGGATATGTATGTAAACCTGAAAGGAACCAAAGAATCTCCTGTAATAGGTGCCTATGGCCTTATAAATAATTTTCAATTTGATGAGGTATCATTTGACTCAATATCGATACTTATGGATATAAAAGATAACTATCTCAATATATATGGAATAAATCTTATTCAAAATAGCAAAAAATCTTCCATTATAGGCAATATCCCATTTGATTTTAAGGGGAAAGAAAAAATTCCTATGAACAAACCTTTTAATCTTGATCTTTCGCTAAATCTTGAAAATTTTGGGAAATTATTTGGATTTTTAACATCGCAGATAAATATCTACAGAGGGAGTGTTACAATGGATATCTCCGGGAATGGAACAATGAATAATCCCCTTTTAAACGGTAATGTTAATTTTTCGCGTGTTTCCTTTGGAATCCCTCAGGCTGATATAAGGATGGAGAATTTTAATGGAACTGTGAGCATAAAAAAGAGTAGGGTCAAAATAGATATAAAAAATAAAGAAAAAACCATTGCTATGAATGGAAGGCTCAAACTCCATGGATTTAAACCTGAACTATTAAACATCAAAACAAAAATCGATAGATTCCATATTAAAAACATAAAAAATACAGAGGCACTCCTATCAGGTATAATAAATCTTTCAGGAAATATAGAAAACCCACAATTAAAAGGTAATATCGATATACATAAGGTAATTGCAAAGATACCATTTCAGAAACAAAAGAAAACTGGCAAACCAAGAAATCTGCCACTTGATATCGATATAACAATTAATATGCCTAAGAATGTTTGGGTAAGAAATGAACTTGTAGACATAGAACTTGGAGGAAAGGTAAGATTTAAAAAGAGACAACATATTGAGATAGAGGGTAAAATGAATGTATTAAATGGATATTTTTATTACTTTGACAAGCCATTCAAGGTTGAAGAAGGTAATTTTGAATTTTACGGACCTGTCATCCCAAATATAAACTTGAAGTCAAAATCAGAACTCACATATAGGAAGACCGATGATAGAAAAACCGAAGAAATAAAAGGGCCTGTTGTGCTACTTGTTTCAGGAACACTGGGAGAGCTAAATTTTGACCTTTACACAGAGCCACCTCTTCCTCCAATGACACTTCAGGAGATAATACCCCTTTTAAATCTTGATATGACCTGGTCGGAACTTGCATCATTCCAGAGAATGAGTAAAACAATACCCTCAAAGGCGGCTTCCTTCTTTTTAAGAACCCAACTGCTGAATAGAATACAATCTTCCCTCGGGATTGATGCGCTTGATCTCAATGCAAATTTGTTTGGGGAGAAAAAATCAACCCAAATTACTGTAGGTAAATATTTCACAAAAAATGTATATGGAAGTTATACACACGATATTCTCTCTGAATTTCCTGACCAATTTCAGTTAAAATACATTACGAAGAAGGGAAACGTCCTGTTTGAAAGAGATGAAAAGGGGAGTCTTTGGGGTGGATTTGAATTTGTTATAAGAAGGTAAAGGGTAAAGACAGTGTAGATGAGAAATAGAAAGAAAAGCAAGGTAAAAGGAAAACAGGGCATAGCAACTACACAGCACTACGGGCAAGAAGAATAGTTCGCAATGATATTTCTTATAATGACATCCAAAAAAGGATTAAAAAAGTCGAAAATAATATTGACATTAGTAATTTACATTAATATAATTATATATCAAAATAAATGCGCCTGTGGCTCAACTGGATAGAGCAACGGACTACGAATCCGTTGGTTGGGGGTTCGAATCCCTCCAGGCGCGAAAATGAAAGAAAGCAGTTATGTTATTTCTTTTTTATTTTAGACTTGCCCTGATGAAAATGTGTCCAATTCGTAGAGATGCCTCTCTTGATAACCAAGACAACACTTACAACAGACAATTTATCCCCCTCAAACTCAAAGAGTTTGCAACATGATGCAATCAAAATGAAAGCATTAATTGAAGGCCAGATATAGCAAATTCAATGAGAATTGATAGTGTCTTGCCTTATATATTTTTCTATATTTGATATTACAGGAAAATCACTTGTAAAGGACAGTAAAGTACTAAAAGCTGGAAATTATGTCTTCAACAGGAATAATCTTCCATTCGGAGTTTACTACATAAGACATAAACACAAAATAGATTAATATCTAAAAAGGTTGTTTTGTTCCGTTAAGGCGTAAGCAATACAACTGTTTCTATATGGTATGTCATCGGAAAGAGGTCAAAGAGCATTATTCTCTTTGGTCTCAACCTCTTTAAAAATGACATATCTCTGGAAAGTGTAGCAGGGTTGCAGGATATATATACCATTTTTTCAATGTTTGAGTTATCAATCATTTCCATAAATGCTCTTCCAATACCTTCTCGAGGAGGATCTATTATTACTTTGTTAATATACCTATAATCACGAAATTTCTCTACGGGGGAAAGGATTGAATTTACATTCTCTATGAAATTTCTTTTCTTATTATAAATGGAATCCTTAAATGCATATTCATTTGACTCAACCAGTATTGTTTTTTTAACATATCTTGCCAGAAAAAGGCCAAATGTCCCAACCCCAGAAAAGGCATCAAGTATTATATCCTGTTTTTCAGGTTGGATAAAGTCCGAAACAACTACAGCCATTTTCTCAATCATTCCAGTATTAACTTGAAAAAAAGAAAATGGGGAAACAATAAGTTTTAAATCCCCAACTTCATATTCAAGAAAGTCCTCTCCAGTCCACTTGTTTCCAGGTGCAATAATAACATCTACCCCCGCTCTTTTCAACTTCTCGACATTGTCTCTCTGTTTCCTTACCCCCTTTATTATTCCAAATACTTTGGACCTTGCATCCCTCCTCAAAATAAGTTTCTTTACCCCACCCATATCTGATATCTTTTTCCTCACCGATTCAATCAGAGAATCCTCAATAATACATTCTTTTATAGCAAAAGGTTTATTATCGACACTATAAAAAGATGGTTTTCTTCTAAAAAAAGAATACTCCACTTTATTTCTATAGTGTGAATCTTTATCAGTAATAATTCCATCAATATCAATATTAAATTTTCCTATCCTATTTATTGTTTCCTTAACGATACTGAGTTTATAGAGTAGCTCTTTTTCCCTTTTGATATGTTGAAATGTGCATCCTCCACATAATCCAAAGTGGGGGCATTTGGGTTCAACCCTGTCTGGAGATGGTTCAAGGATCTTTACTATTTTGCATAATTCATAGTCATTCTTACCCTTACACTCAACCTTTACAACATCTCCTGGAGCAGAAAAGGGCACAAAATGAACTTTATTATTTTCTCTAGCTATTCCTTTACCTCCATAAACCAGTTTTTCAATCGTTAATACCTTGATATTATCCTCCCTAAATCCTGAATTTCCTTTTTATCCTTTCCCAAATAACCCTTATCTCCCCCGCTAAAATAATAAAGACACCAATAAACATTAAAAGTGCTCTGTGATATTTTTTGAGATATTGAACAACATCTCTATGAAGGTGCCTTATTCTTTTTTCTCCGAGTTTCTTTGCCAATTTTCCTGTGTAATGTACTACCTCAACAGAAGGTATATAGCGTATTTTTATATGTTTATCCCTTAACCTTCTGGCGAAATCTACATCAGAAAAATACAAGAAAAAATTGGTATCAAAGAGACCTACATCTTCAAACAATTTTTTTCTTAAAATTAATGCACAGGACATAGGTTGAGGTGCATATTGTTCTTTTGTATAATCAAAATCAATGTATTTCCAACTATTTAACATTGATGATTTTTTAAAAATAAAAGACAAACCCGAAAAAAGTAGAAAAAAATCTAAATTAGTAGGAATATTTCTTACAGAATGTATTAATTTGCCTTGATAGTCAACAAGTTTAGGAACTACAGCTGCCTCTTCCAATGCAACAGCGCTGATAATTGGTGAAATGTCATCTTTAAGAATAGAGGTTGGGTTCAATAAAAAAACAATATCTCCCTTCGCTATCACAACCCCTTTATTAACTGCAGAAGCATACCCCTTATTTTCCGTTAATTGAATCAATCTAACTGGAAATTTTTTTACAATATCGAAAGAATTATCAGTAGAATTGTTATCCACTACAATTATCTCTTTCTCAATGTTCTGCTTTAAAATACTATTGATGCAATCCCCTAAATACTCCTCACCATTATAATTAACTATGACAAAACTGACCATAAAATATCCTCATATTTAGCGGCGATATTCTCCCAGCTGTATTCGTATACAAAGTTTGATACCTTCCTTACTCTTTTTTCCTTGTAGGCATCTAAAATAGCCTTGTGGATACAATCAACATCGCCATTATCACAAAATATGCCATTTTTAATAATTCTTCTTAACTCTCCTTTACTTGAAATAACAAGGATTGGAATGCCAGTTCTCAGGTATTCATACGTTTTACCTGGAATAATGTAAGGGGAAGGTACACTGGTGAGAATAAGTAAATCCGAGTCATAAAGTAATTTAATTGCATCCTTCCTTTTAAGATATCCAGGAGACTGATAAAAGCAGAGATTCTTTAATTTATCCTTCTCTTCGTCGGTGGCACTTCCGATATGAAAAAATTCAAATGAATCCCTGAGGGGTGAATTACAAATTTTCTGTAATGCCTCTACAATGTCATCGGTTCTGTGGGCCCTATTAAATGTTCCCATATACGAAATTCTAAATTTATCTTTTTTTGTAACCTTTAAATTCTGGAAATCACTCTCTTCATAACCATCAGGTATCACAAATATTCTATCGATTTTATGCTTCTTAAGTAGTCTATCTTTCAGTGTCTTTGTTGTAACAACAATGGCATTTGCAGACACTAAAAATTTATGTTCATACTCTAATGCAATCTCATCTGAAAATGGAAATATATATCTACCAAGATCAAAATCTGTATATGGATCTCTCATATCTGCAATCCATTTTTTTCCTTTTCTATTTAAATAAATGCCCAACAAAAATAGTGAAAAAGGAGGAGCAGAAATTATGTATATATCTTCGTCCTTAATGTTTTTTATCAAAGGAGGAATCGAACTTACCTTGTTATCCGGAAAAGAAAAATAGTCCCTTCTACCACCAGCAGTAATTATTTTACCTCTGCCAAGATGGAAGATATCAAGCGGAAGAAATCTCTTGACTTTGCCATTAAAACTAAACTCACCCGATAAATTGGTAAATGGGACAGGTGCATAAACTGTAACCTTATGCCCCCGTCTTACTAAATATTCAGGGACGTTGAAGTTCCTTTGAATCCCCCCTCCACCAAGAGGGGGGAAATAATAAGTAATCCAGCCTATCCTCAACTATTCTGTTTTACCCTTAATTTTTGTAAATCCCTCTAAGAAAGGCTTAAACAGGTCAATTGGGATAGGAAACAGGGTTGTGGAATTATTCTCTGATGCAATCTCAGACAGAGTCTGGAGGTATCTTAATTGTATTGTAATAGGAGAAACTGACATAACCTTTGCAGCCTCAGCCAATTTCTCAGCTGCTTGATACTCACCCATTGCATTGATGACCTTTGCCCTTCTATCTCTCTCCGCTTCTGCCTGTCTCGCCATAGCCCTCTGCATATCCTGTGGAAGATCAACATGCTTTATCTCCACAGTGGAAACCTTTATCCCCCAGGGGTCAGTCTGCTCATCAATAATCTTCTGAAGTTTTAAATTTAACTTTTCCCTTGAAGACAAAAGTTCATCAAGCTCAGTTTCTCCAAGGACGCTCCTGAGAGTTGTCTGTGCAATTTGCGAGGTAGCATAAAAATAATCCTGCACCTCAATAATTGCTTTTTGTGGTTCCATAACCCTAAAATAAACCACTGCATTTACTTTGACAGAGACATTATCTTTGGTAATAACATCCTGTGGAGGAACATCAAAGGCAACAATCCTCAATGTAACTCTTACCAGTCTATCTACAATCGGTATTAGCAGTATTAAACCTGGTCCTTTCACATTTAGAAATCTTCCCAACCTGAAAATAACCCCTCTCTCATACTCCTGTAAAATTTTTATTGCATTTGCAAGAATGATGAGAACAATAATAATTACGACAATCCATACTGCAATCATTACTCCTCCTTTTTTTTGACTTTTAATTTTAAGCCTTTTACCTCAAGAACCTCGATTTCCTCTCCTTTTTTAATAGGTTCATCGGAAAAGGCATTCCAGTACTCTCCCCTCAGAAAAACCTTCCCTTTTCTATTATCTATATCGGTTTTTGCAATGCCTTCCTGTCCAATCATTCCCTTATCTCCTGTTGTTGGTCTCCTTCTCATAACCTTGATTGCCATACCAAGGGCGAATATAAAAAACGCAGCAGTTGTTCCTACTGCGGCGATAATTAGAGGAATCGATATTTTTAGATATGGCGCACTTGTATTTATTAACATCATTGATCCAATTGTCATCGAAATTATACCTCCTATAGTTAATGGTCCATAAGTAGGTGTCATTACTTCAAGAATGAACATTATTATTCCCAGAATAATTAAAGCAAGTCCTGCATAATTTATTGGCAAGGTTTGAAAGGCAAAAAATGCAAGGACAAGAGAAATTGCCCCAAATACGCCAGGTGCAATAGCGCCAGGATGAGTAATTTCAAAAAGGAGCCCATAAAACCCAAGAATTAACAAGATATACGCGATATTAGGATTTGCTATCTTTGAAAGCAACAATTCCCTGAAAGACATCGGCACCTTTTTTACCTCCGCATTTTTCGTTCTAATTACTTTTTTCCCTTTCGGTAGATCTACTCTCCAGCCATCTATTTTATTCAAAAGTTCGGATACATTGTTGGCAATAAGATCTATTACATTCAAGTTAAGGGCTTCCTTTTCTGTTATGGATACAGATTTTCTTACTGCCTCTTCTGCCCATTTTATATTTCTTTTTCTTTTCTCTGCGATCGCTTTTATATATGCTGCTGCATCATTAGTCATTTTCTTCTTCATTTCTTCGTCCATTTTCTCTCCACCCATACCAATAGCAACTGGGTGTGCGGCTCCAATATTTGTACCTGGAGACATAGCAGCGATGTTAGATGCAAGGGTAATAAATACTCCAGCTGATGCGTCTCTCGAACCCGATGGATAGATATATATAACAATGGGCACATTTGCATTTAGCTCTGCCTTAACAATGTCCCTCATCGCCTGGTCAAAACCACCAGGTGTATCCATCGTTATAACAACGGCTTCAGCATTTTCTCTTTCCCCTCTCTCAATAAGATTTATAAAGTATCTAGCAGATATAGGCCCTATTATCCCCTTAAAATTCCCTAAAAGTACTATTTGACTTATAAGAATAAATAAAATCATACTATAAGTATAGGTTATATAGCCAATATGTCAACAAAACAAATGCCCTATAAAGAGGGAGGCACTACACAAAAAACGGGATATAGAGAATAGGATATATAATATAAAATGCGGAATTCAGAACTCGGAATGCGGAAGTCATAAAAAGACCGTGAATCTTGATTCGTGAGAAAAGACAGTAACTACAATATTATTACACCTGCGCGGTGCAGGAGGGTCGCTCTCATAATATAAACATTGAAGAAAGAACGCGAATTGTGGAAAAAGAGAAACAATCGCGGAAGGCTTTAGCTGTGGATTCTTACGCAAGTAAGATTGTATCTTACAAACCATACCCGTGCACTCATTTATCCTTAATTATTGTGCCTCCCAATGCAAAAAGCATCAAAGGGTAAACAGGAAGCCTGAAGCGGGATGCACTCATTGGGCCTGTGATGAGTGCAATGTAAATAATAATAATAAAAATTATAACCCTTATCTTCAGGTCGATTTGTTTTTTAAACAAAAACAGAAAAAGCATTATGGCAAGAAAAACATTATAAGAAACTCCAATAAATAGGAGCAAAACTGTACCTG
>CAZQRW010000011.1:0-24366 GCA_964596115.1 uncultured bacterium | reverse complement strand
ATGGCAAGAAAAACATTATAAGAAACTCCAATAAATAGGAGCAAAACTGTACCTGTTCTCGCTTATTTTTAGGGTGTCAAGAATTTTAATCAGTAAAAAACCATTGAACAACACTAAAAGAAACTGTAATAGTATCATTGTATTCATATGGAGATGGGTTTTATCTACGATATATATAAATATTGGGTAAATGGGGGTTCTTAAAGTGTATAAGAATGGATCTCTTTCTTTGTTTATATCACCAGCATAAAACGTTCTGTGGTTCGCCATATTATTTGCACAGGCAATATACTGATATGAATCATTAATTATTATTGGTTTTCTTTTTCTGTAACCGAACCATAAAATAGTGTAGACAACAGTTGTAAACAGTAATGGAAAAAGGAATATTTTATACTTTTTAATATCCATTAAAAGATAAAAGTTAGGTCTGTTTTCTTGAAAATCCCCAGTATTCTATCAAATCACCTATTTCATAATAAGAAACCTGATGATAATTCCCAATGATTGGCTTGAGTCTATTGAAATCTATTTTCCCTTCACTGTCAACTACATCTGGCTCTATATGTGAATAAACAACCTCTCCAATTATTACGTCATGATCAGTAAATTCCTTTATTTCTTTTAATCTACATTCAAGTCTTATAGGGCATTCCTTTATCATAGGTGCGGAAATAGAATGAGCCGGAATAGGTGTTAAACCAGATTCTCTAAATTTGTCAATTTTCCTTCCCGTCGTATATCCACAAAAATCAACGGCCCTAATAATATCAATCGTGGGAATATTGATACCAAATTCTCTGTATTTCTCTAATAGTTTATACGAATATCTCTTCTTTTTTAATGTAACACCAAGTGTTAGTGGTTCCTCAGAAAAAAAACCTATCCAGATCAGGGTTGTAATGTTCCCAATTTTCTCCTCATCTTTTACTGTAAGAAGAATAACGGGCATAGGAATAGGGGATTCCCTGAGCATATCAAAATTCTATACCAACGTTGTGGACAATACCCAAAGGACCTGCAAAAATAGCATTGTACATTAAACTTTTATTACTGAATCTTACAGAAAAACCAAAGTTGGCATTCGTTAAAGGATCTATGCCTTCACCAATTTTTAGATCATTATACAACGTATTATAACCAAAATTTATAGAGAAAAAGTCTTTAATGGGTATTTTCACACCTGTTGCTATTCCAAAAGGATAAAAAATGTCTCCACTAAGAATAAATCTCTTATCAAAATATGCTACGCCTATCCTTATCTCATTTTCCATTTCCCTTTTTTCAGAAATAAATGGGGACAAACTAAAGCCAAAATTCCTGCCATACACTCCTATGTTTAACTTCCTATATATCTTATATATGGCTCCAAACTCAAAGCCCAATCCATAAGAAGTATAAGATGTAACCTTCTCAAATGGTAAGAAAAGTTTTGCACCAATGGTAAAATTGTTCATCATTTTCTTCGAAAAACCAATAATTGGAACAACAGCAATATACTGAAAAGAACCAAATGGCCTGCCTAAAGTATCTCTCTTAACCATTTCGCCTGAATAAAGCCCTTTCATCCCTAAACCGAAATGTATCCCCTTTATTTTTAATGTTCTCCCAACTGCATAATAATTTAAACCGCCAAAGTTCATTATTGTTGTCGTAAATTTGTTATTGCCGATAACTGCTGGATTCCAGAAAACACCAGAAACATCAGGATTTAAAGCGGTTGATGCTGAACCCATCCCAACAACCTTCGAATCAATGGGCATAATAAGAAATGCATAAGAAAATATTAAATATATCAACTGTTCTCCTACTCTACTGTGACGCTCTTTGCAAGGTTTCTTGGCTTATCAACATCTCTTCCGTTAAGATTTGCCATATGGTAAGCAAAAAGCTGAAGAGGGATTACTGCGGGGATGGGAGAGATTTCCTCCATAATGTCTGGTATGTAGAGCACAGAATCTGCAATATCTTTTATTTTTTTATCGCCCTTTGTAGCAATGGCTATAATTTTCCCCTTCCTTGATTTTACCTCTTCAAGATTACTTAGCATCTTTTCGTAAACGTCTGATTTTGTGGCTATTGCTACAATTGGAATGTCTTCATCCACAAGTGCAAGTGGTCCATGTTTTAATTCACCAGCAGGATAACCGGATGCATATATATACGAAATTTCCTTCAGTTTTAATGCACCTTCCAGGGCAGTAGGATAGTTAATCCCCCTCCCTAAGAAGATAAAATTCTTCTTTTCCTTTAGGCTCTCAGCTATCTTCTTAATCTCAGGGTCCAATTTCAATACATCTTCTATAATCTTAGGGATTTTATTTAATTCTTTTATTCTTCTTAACATTTCTTCTTTGGTTATTGTCCATTTTATCCTTGAAAGATAAAGTGTAAAAAGGTATAAATTGAATATTTGTGCAACAAACGCCTTGGTTGAAGCAACCCCTATTTCTGGCCCTGCATTAACATATATGACACCATCAGATTCACGGGCAATTGTACTTCCAGGTGTGTTCACAAATGAAAGGACCCGTAGAAACTTGGCCTTCGCCTCCCTTAATCCTGCAAGGGTATCTGCTGTCTCGCCTGATTGACTAACGGCTATGACAAGTGTCTCCCCACTAATAACTGGATTACGATATCTAAATTCTGAAGAAATATCAACTTCTGTATGTATTCTTGCAAGTTTTTCAAGAATATATTTACCTATATAACCAGCATGCCAGGAAGTTCCACAAGCTTGAATAAAAATGTTATTGATAGAAGCAATAGAATCTGGGGTGAAATGAAACGAATCACCAAGGATAATCTTGCTATTCTTGAGTCTTATATTCAAATTATCTCTAATTACTGCTGGTTGTTCAAAAATCTCTTTTAACATATAATGAGGAAACCCACCCTTTTCAAGATCAGCTGATTTATAGGGAACCTTACGTATTTTCTTTTGAATTTTTTTACCATCCTTATTAAAAAAACTCACGGAATTTTTGGTGAGAACAGCTAATTCATCATCATCCATAACAATAATACTTCTTGTGTGACCAATGACTGCTGGAATATCAGAGGCAAGCAAATTTTCCCCCTTGCCAATACCAATTATCAAAGGGCTACCTTTTCTATAAGCAATGATTTTTCCTGGTTCCTTACTAGAAATAACAGCGAATGCAAAAGAACCTTTAAGCATTTTTACTGTCTTCAGCACTGCATTCTTTAGATTGCCTTTGTAATTTTCCTCTATCAGGTGGGCAATAACTTCTGTATCAGTATTTGACTTAAAGATATGCTTGCTCTTTTTTAATCTATCCCTGAGGGTATAATAATTTTCAATAATTCCATTGTGCACAATTGCTATCTTGCCTTCACAGTCAACCTGTGGATGCGCATTCTGTTCAGAGGGTTCACCATGTGTCGCCCACCTCGTATGGCCTATCCCAACATCTCCCCCTAACGGCTCCTTTGTAAGGAGCTCTTGGAGTCTCATCAATTTTCCAAAAGTTTTTCTTACCCCCAATTCACTATTTTCAATAGTCGCAATACCACTGGAGTCATAACCCCTGTATTCTAATTTCCAGAGACCAGCCATTAATACACTGCTTACATCTTTACTACCTATGTAACCTACTATTCCACACATATTTACATTTCCCCAATTTTATTTGTTTCTTCAATCATATCCAATGCATCCTCTCTTTTTTTGCTTTCAGCAATTAATCTAATTATAGGTTCAGTCCCACTTTTTCGTATATGTATCCATCCATTTTCTTTAAAAATCTTTATTCCGTCAGTTTCATCAATTTCATATTTTTCATAGTAATTCCTTACCCTATTAAAAAATTCATCTCTGACCTTCAAATCATTAAATCTTACTACCTTTTTTACAATTTTCAAGTGAGGATATTCGTTTATTATTTCACTTATCTTCAACTCTTTTTCAACCAATAATGATAAAATAGTCAATATACCCACAACTGCATCTCTTGTATATTGAAAACTTGGAAGTATAACACCTCCATTCCCCTCCCCCCCAATTGCAGCATTAACTTTCTTCATCATATTAACAACATTTGCCTCACCTACCTTAGCCCTAAAAATTCTCACCCCATGTCTATTCCCAATAAAATCTACCATCGATGTTGTCGAATAATTTACAACACCAGGACCACTTTTTCTTTTAAGCCAGTAATCAAGCGCAAGAGTTATAGTGTATTCCTCCCCTATAGCCTGACCTTTTTCAGAAATAAGACTTAACCTATCTCCATCTGCATCAGTGGCAAAACCAATATCGAGATGGTTTTCTTTCACAGTTTTCTCAAGGACCTTTAAATTTTCTGGAATGGGCTCAGGATTTCTTATGAATTTGCCATTACCTTCACAAAAGACTTCTTTAACTTCGCATCCAAGCCTTCTCAAAAATATTGGATATGCAGAAAATGCAGCACCATTTACGCAATCAATCCCCACTTTAAACCTTTTCTTCTTTATTCCCGCCACATCTATCCCCTTGATAGCCAGTGCATTATCTATATGTCTTTCAACTCCTTTTTTGTCCAACTGAACACCTTTTATCCTGCTGGAATTGACTCTATCGAAACCTTCTCTATACACAATATCCAGTTCATTGCCCTCATTTGCATTTAAGAATTCTCCATTTTTATTTACAAGTTTCAAAGCATTCCATTCAGAAGGGTTATGGCTCGCCGTAATAACAATCCCTCCATATACGTCTGATATCTTTACATTATAGAGTAATGTAGGGGTAGGAACTATACCAAGATCGATTACTTCACAACCAACGGAAAGCAGTCCAGCAATAACGGCATCTCGTAGCATTATTCCACTTTTTCTTGTATCTCTTCCAATTATAATCTTCCCCCTACCTGTATAGACGCCAAAAGCGGCGGCATAAGCAGTTACAAATTCAGGAGTGAATCCATTACCAACAATTCCTCTAATGCCTGACACAGATTTTATAATCATACGGCTATTTCCCTTTTTTCCATTAAACCCCCTATCCTTTCTTTGAGTTTATCTATACCAATGCCCTTTTTAGCAGAAATAAATAAATCATCTGGGAATCTCTCTTTTATCGATTCAAGCAGTATTTGATCATAGAATAGGTCAATCTTATTAAATACAAATATGTGATTGGACTCTAATATACCTAATGTTTCCATTAGCTTCTTAGCCTCAGAAATTTGAAACTCAAAATTCCCACTTGAAATATCGATCACAACTAGCCTTAAATCAGCAATTATTGCTTCCTCAAGTGTTGAATGGAAAGATGCAATTAACTGAGGAGGAATATTCCGTATTAAACCAATTGTGTCAGTTACGACAAAATATTTTTCTGAAGAAAGTCGGCAGATCCTCGTAAGAGGATCAAGTGTAGCAAATAACTTATTATCAACATAAGTAGAAGAATGTGTAAGCACATTCAAAAGAGTACTTTTACCGACATTTGTATAACCGAGAAGTGCCACCTTGAAAATTTTCGACCTTCTTTTTCGCTGCACCTTCCTGGAACGTGATATTTTATCAAGTTCTTTCTCAAGGTACCTTATCCTATGAAATATTCTTCTTCTATCTATCTCCAGTTTCTTTTCACCAGGTCCTCTTGTTCCTATTCCGCCTCCAAGTCTGGAAAGCTCTATTCCTCTACCCTTTAAGCGAGGAAGCGTAAACTTAAGCTGTGCAAGTTCGACCTCTATCTTGGCAGCCCTTGTTCTTGCGTGTTGAGCAAATATATCAAGTATTATATCTCTTCTATCTAATATTTTTTTTCCGGTTAACTTACTGAGATTGCTAATCTGTCCTGGTGTAAGGGCATCATCAAAGAGTATTGTGCTGAAACCCTCTAAGGATGATATCTCTTGTGCCTTACCTTTCCCTATAAAATAAGCAGGGTCAGGGTCATCCCTCTTTTGGATAATTCTCTCGACAACCCCACCTCCTGCCGTTTCAACCAATGAAGCAAGTTCATCTAATGAATCGATCTTTTCCTTCTTTCTACTGTTATCCGTTATAAGTCCAACGAGCAAAAACTTCTCTTTCTCTTTATCTATTATCCTATACATATATGAAAATTAGTTTGTTAGATAGAAAAATCAAGGCTTCATTCAAAATAATTTGAAATATTTCTTGGGGTTTTTCTTTATATCCTGAAGCAAGGCCTTTAATTCTGCAGATGCATTACTTAGATTTTCATATAATTTATCATCATAGATTAATTTACCAAGACTTCCTTGTTTCGAGTTTATTTTGTTAAGAATCAAATTTATCTCTCTCAATGTTTCATTAAGTCTACCAAGGACCAATTTAAGACTATCTGAATCTTCCTTTACATTTCCAATAGTTGATTTAATATTTTTCCTATTCTCCTCAAGTAATGTTTTAAGATCCCTTAAAACTTTTTCCAGTTGTTCTAAAGTTCCGCTCGTTTTTCCAAGTCCGGATCTTGCGACTTCCGCCAAACTTCCAAATTCTGAGGCAAGAGAGCCAATCTCTACTGTCGACAGCCCAAGACTTGGCTGACCAATTATAATCTTAGTAATATCCCAGAGTTTTTCTGCCTTACCAGGGTCAAGGACAATGGTTTTAGTTCCACTTATCATTGCAACATCACGAATGGATACCTTTACATCCTCTTTAATTTTTACGTCATTTTCTATCCATAGAGTAACGATTACACCCTTCTCGGTTACATCCATACCAAGAACCTTACCTTTTACTATTCCATACACTCTCACAGGATCTCCTGGTTTCAAACCACTAACATCATTAAATGAAACATGAACAATATACCCCGTGCGATGAGCCTTGAAATTCATAAGCCACAATTGACCCACAAAAAAGACAACAAGTATAGTTACTATAAAAATACCAACCTTTACTGTTAAACGCTTATTACTCATATAGCCTCCTTACCTGAAAACCAATCTTGACACAATATAATCAAATATTAAGAGTAGAACAGTTGAAGAGACCACAGCCTTTGTAGTTGCCTCTCCGACCCCCTCTGCCCCACCTTTTGCTTTCATTCCATGATAAGACCCCATCAAACTTATAATGATTCCAAATGTAACCGATTTTAGCAAACCACCATATAGAGTAATGGGCAAATAATTTAGTCTAACCCCTCTAAAATAAAGACCGGCAGAGATGTGAAGACCAATGTTCGAATAAATAAAACCACCAAATATTGCAACTACTTCACTAACAATCGTAAGTAACGGTAAAACAATAATCCCAGTAATAATTCTCGGCACAATAAGAAATTCCACAGGATTTATAGCCATCGCTTCAAGTGCATCTATCTGTTCTGTTACTTTCATTGTTCCTATCTCAGCGGCAATGGCAGAAGATACCCTTCCCGCAACAACAAGCCCAGTAATTAGAGGTCCAAGTTCGATCATCTCAGCCTTTGCAACAGACATTCCGACATATACAAGAGGCATAAAATTTTGAGCCTGATAATATGCCTCAAAAGCCACAACCATACCCGTAAAAAGTGCGGTAAGACTTACAATAGATAAGGACTCAATTCCCATAAATACAATTTGTTCTACAATTAAATTAGGTTTCCGCAATGCTCGCGGAAAAAAAACGATTGACTGCCAAAGAAGTACAAAAACGCCTCCAACATAGTCAAAAGCAAAAAGTAATCTTTTCTTTATCATACCATCAGGTTATAGCAAAATACTCAATTGTCAACATTCAATTTCGGAATAAGTTCCTCTTAAAATCAAGACGCTCCCATAATTTTCTTTATTGCTTTACCAATGTAATTTAGTAAATCACCTGCAATCAATGAATACTCGGTTGTTTCTTCCACAGCTATATCAGCTGAAAGCCCATGTATATAAACTCCAGAAATAGATGCCTCCAATGGAGTTGCTCCTTGGGAAATAAAACCTGCTATCAAACCAGATAGTATATCACCACTTCCTCCACTGGCAAGACCAGAATTACCAGTTGAATTTATATATGCAGTCCCATCTGGAGAAGCCACAACAGTTGGAACACCTTTTAGAACCAAAATAACTCTATGCTCTATGGCAAATTTTCTGGCAATTTCTATTCTATTACTCTCAATTTCATCAATAGAAAAACCCGAAAGTTTGGAGAATTCGCCTGGATGCGGAGTAAGTACCCAATTACCTTGCGAATATTCCAGCAATGAAATATTCATATTGTTTATGCCATCAGCATCAATAACCAAATGCCGCTTCTTGAATTTTGGGAATAATTTTTTTTCAAGTTTTTTCAGTTCATCGCATCTGGAAAGACCTGGGCCAATTAGCACAACATCTTTATCCTTTGCAAATTCGTATATATCCCCCAATGCTTCCAACTCTAAAACGCCATTACCCCCTTTTAAAGGAACTTTGATCACTTCGGTCAATTTAGCCTCAAATATATCCATAAGGGAATCAGGAACACCAACATATACAAGTCCTGCACCCGCCCTCAATGCTGCTTCGGATGATAATACAGAAGCACCTGTCATCCCTTTCGACCCAGCTATTACAAATACCTTTCCATAATTTCCTTTATGACTGTATGGAAACCTTAAAGGCAAAATTTTAGCCACAAAATCGTCGTCTATTAGCTCTGTTTCTATATTTAGTTCATCCAAAATATTATCCATAGGGATACCTATATTCCCTATATATAGTTTGCCGGTATAATAGCGTGCAGGGTACAGCAACATCCCCTTTTTTATCATACCCATTGTACAGGTAGCATCTGCGAAAACACCCTCTCCCAAAACCTGACCAGTGTCAGCATCAACACCGGATGGAATATCTATAGAAAAGACAAGCTTATCTATAGAATTAATCATCTCAATAATCTTTTTATAAACACCCTTAGGTTCTCCTCTGAACCCAGTTCCAAATATTGCATCAACAATTATTTCTGCACTATTAAATAGATTTTTTAATTTATTGTTATTTATTTTATCAATTTCAGTATATTGAATTCCCAATTTTTTTATTATTTTGAAATTTACAAGGGCATCACCCTTTATTTCTTTCTCCTTACCCAATATTAAAACAACGACATCAGCACCCTCTTGGAATAGCAACCTACTTACCACAAACCCATCTCCTCCATTATTTCCTTTTCCACAGATGACAAGAGCTGGAATATTTGTTAGCTCTTTTATATAATCCTTAATCATACTAACTACTTCCATTCCTGCCTTCTCCATCAGCACTACTCCTGCGATACCAAACTGTTCAATAGAAATTTTGTCTATTGCCTTCATCTGTTTTACAGAGACTATTTTCATATTTTCCTCCTTTTTTTCATAATAATTTTAATTTTTTTAAAAGTCAATATATTTTTTTGCTTGACAAATTCAAAATTTTATGTTCAATATTAATATGGTTTTACCAAAGGATGTTTTTGTTGATGATTTAACTGGCATTTATAACCGAAGATATCTCATGCACTGGGTAGATGGAGAGATCAAAAAATGTAGAAGATACAGACTTCCTTTTTCATTCGTTCTCCTTGATATTGATAACTTTAAAGAAATAAATGATTCAAAGGGACATATAAAAGGTGACCTCGTATTAAAACTCTTCTCCCAATTTCTTAAGTTGAGTTTGAGAGATGCCGACGTTATTACTCGCTATGGAGGTGACGAATTTATACTGTTGTTGCCAAATACGCCAAAGGAACAGGCAGAAATCGTAGCAAAGAGGATTTTGGTTTCCTTAAAAAAACAGGAGTTCTCTGGGAATAAACTCAGCGCGACTGGTGGAATTGCCACATTTCCTGATGATGGGAATGACTGGGAGACATTGTTTAAAATTGCTGACCAAAGAATGTACGCTGCAAAAAGATTGGGTAAAGGTAGAATTGGCACCATTGATACCATCTCTAAGGAATTAAATATACCAAGTAAATCCCTCGTTGATAGAAAAGATGAGTTATCAATGTTAAAGGATTTAATGACAAAGAAAACAAACAAACTTATAATAATACAAGGTGAAGCTGGGGTTGGTAAAACAAGATTGGCAGAAGAGGCAGTATCTCAGGTAGTCGGCCTTAACCTATTTACAGGTCACTCTTATGCAACTATGAGGGCATCCCCATATTATGCCATTAGAGATCTTAATAATTCAATTCTCCAAGATTTTGAAGATGATGCAAGAGACGTATTCGTAAATTCGTTAAATATCCAGGAGAAAAGAGAGATTTCCAGACTTATCCCTCCTCTTTCTTCGGGATTTGAACCCCTGGTGGGGGACAAAATTATGCTTTTTGATAGCTTCAGAAAATTCTTAATTTCTTTATCTAAGAAAATAAATTTTGCCATTTTATTTGACGATCTCCACTGGGGAAATGAATCGACACTTGAATTGATTTACTACTTAATCAAAAGAGGAAACAGCCACTTTCCTATAATCGGAACATATAGAGTAGAAGAACTTGAAAATACACCTGTTCAAAAAACATTAAGAATTCTTGGCAGAGAAAATTTGTACCAGGAAATATTTATTCAGCCCCTTACAAAAATAAATGTAAAGGAACTCGTGCAGATCATACTTCAAGAAGAGATTCCTGAAAATGTACTTGATTATATATATAAGGAAACAGGTGGAAACCCATTCTTTATTGAAGAAATTTTAAAATCAATGAAAGAAAAGGAAATTTTATATGTAAGGGATGGGAAATGGGCTCTTAAAGAGGATTTTGACACCTGGACTATACCAAAATCAGTAGAGGATACAGTTTTATATAAATTTTCTTTACTTGATAAAACAATCAAAAATGTAGTGGAAATAGCTGCTGTTATAGGAAGAGATTTTGATTTTGAAATTCTCGCCCTTATTTCTGGACTCAACCAGGGAGAATTGTATGACATCCTCGACAAATTGATCTCCATAGGCCTCTTTAAAGAGACATCACCTCAGAATTACTTCTTTACAGAAGATGTCTTTAGGGAGGTTATATATAAGAATATACCAAAGGGACAAAAAATGAACCTTCATTTGAAAATTGGAAAAATAATTGAAGAAAGAACTACTGAATTCCCAGATAAAAATGAATTTCTTTCTACCCATTTCTATCACGCTGGGGAACAGTCAAAAGTTACTAATTATGCCATAATATCTGGTGATAAAGCCGAATCCGTTTATGCTCATAAAGAAGCTCTAAAATTTTATCAATGGGCATTACAGGGGAAAATAGATAAGAAAACAAAGATTTCTCTGCTAATAAAACTTGGAAAAGTAAGTGGTTTAATTGGTGAATACAAGTCTGCAATCTCGTATATTGAAGAGGCTATCTCCCTTTCTTCAGGTGAAGGAAGAGGAAATTCTTTCTTTGAACTTGGAAAATTGTACTCCGGAAAGGGTGATTTTGAAAACGCACTCTCATCCTTTAGAAAAGCAAGAAGGGCATTTAAAGACAAGCAAAAAAAATATGTCATTGATGTTCAAATTGCGTGGGTATACAACCAACTTGGAAAATTGGATTCAGCATATAGAAAAATCAAAAAAGTCATGGCTCATCTTAATAAAAAATCTCACGAGGAGGATTATGCAACTGCTTTAAATATATTTGCTACTTTAAATATGAGTGAAAAGAATTATGAGGTTGCTGAAAAATATTTTCAGGAGAGTCTCGAATTGCGGAAAAAACTGGGTGATAAAATTGGTATTGCTTCAATTTACTTAAATTCTTCTAATATAGACCAAGAGAGAAATGAATATGGTAAAGCAGAAGAAAAGCTTTTAAAGGCTTTGGAGTTATACAGAGACACAGGTTTTAAAGAAGGTGAGGCTACTGCATTAAACAATCTTGGTTCTCTATATTTAGCAATAAATGACCTTAAAAAAGCAGAATCCTATTATAGACAGGCTCTTGATATTTCTGAATGGACTGGCGGAATATCAACACGTCTACTTCTTCTCTCCAATCTTTCAGTTATACTTCGGTACAAAGGAGCGCTGGAAGATGCCAAAAAACTATTAGAGGACGCCCTTTCTTTAGCAAAAGTTAATAAACTTATAGATTGGGAATTTAGGTTATACGTTCAATTGTCAGTACATTTTCTAAAATTTGCGAAGGATCCTACCAGAGGAAAAGAAAACTTAAATAAGGCATCAGAATTGCTTCCTCATATTGAGAGCCAAAGGATTACCGCTTATTATTATCTTTCAGAAGCACGTTATCTTATACAAACTAATAATATTGAAAGAGCTATATTTATTTTAAAGGAAAAACTCTCTCCTATCTTAAAAAATATGAAGAATGACTTTACATTTGTTTTGTATAATATACTCCTTGGCCTTTCATATTCAAAAAAGGAATGGAAAAAATGGGGTCTAAGATACCTAAAGATTGCGAATGATGTTGCTGTTAAAAATGTAAAAGATGAATCCTTTGTTGCGGAGGTTTATGAGGCATATGGTGATTTTTACAAAAATTTGGGAGAATATACAAAAGCTAAAAACTACTATAACAAATCACTCTCCCTTAATAAAAAATTAGAATTACATTGGCCTATTGAGAATTTAGAAGCCAAAATAAAAGAATTAAAATCAAAAAAATAATCTTCCAAAATTTATCGCTGTTTGCATTAATTTAGTTTATAAATAATTAAGTGCTCTACCTTAAAAAGAGCAACTATATTTATTTACAGGTCTGATGATATCTTACATATTTAAAGAGTTGACTTTTCAATATTATTGTTTTATACTATATAGAATGAAGAATTTTGAACTTGCGAAAATATTCAGTAAGATTGCTGATGCACTTGAAATCAAAGGCGAGAATCAATTCAAGGTTCTCGCTTATCGCAAAGTCGCAAGGATCTTGAAGGATTTTCCCGAGGATATTGAAGAAATCTATAGATCAGGAAATCTCAATGATGTTCCTGGTATTGGAGAAGGAATAGCAAAAAAAATAAAGGAGTATATAGAAACAGGAAAGATGAAAAAATATGAAGAAGCAATGGCTAACATTCCTGAAGGACTTGTTGAACTCCTAAATATTCAAAATCTTGGGCCAAAAACTATAAAACTCGCATATGAAAAATTGGGTGTCAAAAATATCTCTGATCTTGAAAAAGTAATCAAAGATGGTTCCCTTTCCAAATTGCCAAATATGGGCGAAAAAAAAATCGAAAATATCAAAAAAGGGATCGAGCTGTATAAAAGTGAGAATGTTGAAGGCGAAAAGAGGTATCCCATCGGCTTGGTTGAACCAATTGTTGAGGAAATTGTTAATAGAATAGGTTCCTTAAATTATGTTGTTAGGGTATTACCTGCTGGCTCTTACAGAAGAATGAAAGAGACAGTTGGTGACCTTGATTTTCTTGTCATCTCAAAGGAGGGCAAAAAGGTGATAGATTTTTTCACAGGATCCTCTTTTGTAGAAAGAATACTTGCATCTGGTGACACAAAGGGTTCAATTATAGAGAAAAACCTTAGAATCCAGATAGACATGAGGGTACTCTCTGAAGAATCATTTGGTTCTGCACTTCAATACTTTACAGGTTCCAAGGCACACAACATAAAAATAAGATCTATTGCAAAGGAAAAAGGACTAAAGGTAAGTGAATATGGCGTATACAAAGGTGAAAAAAAGATAGCTGGAGAGGATGAGAAAACAGTATATAAATCGATAGGTATGGAGTGGATTCCACCAGAAATGAGGGAAGACAGGGGCGAGGTTGAACTTGCATTGAAAGGAATTCTTCCCCAAATCATTTCTTATAAAGATATTAAAGGAGATTTACATATTCATTCAAAATACTCTGATGGAGCGAACAGTATCGATGAAATAGCGAAAAAAGCTATAGAAATGGGTTACGATTATATAGGAATTGCTGATCATTCACAGACTGCTAAGTACGCTCATGGTCTTGAGATTGAGAGGCTTTTGAAAAGAAATGAAGAAATTGATGAACTAAATAAAAAATATAGAGGAAAATTAGTTATACTGAAGGGAACAGAAGTAGATATTCTTCAAGATGGTTCACTAGATTACCCTGATGAGATCCTTAAAAAACTTGATTTTGTTATTGCTGCGATTCACCAGGGCTTCAAAAAAAATGTTACAGAGAGAATGCTTTCGGCGTTGGATAATCCCTCTGTAGATATTATTGCGCATCCTACCGGAAGACTGATTTCTGGAAGAGAAGGTTACGAGGTAAATTTAGAAAAAGTAATGGAATTTGCCAAAGATAAAAATGTCGCACTGGAAATTAATGCATACTACGACAGACTCGACCTCAATGAAACTAACGCTTCCCTTGCAAATAGTATGGGGATACCATTAATAATAAATACTGATGCACATAATCTTGGAATGATGAGGTATATGAGGTTGGGTATTGGAATAGCAAGAAGGGCATGGATATCACCTGAAAATATTATTAATACATATGATCTTGTCAACCTGAAAAGGAAATTGCGGAGCAATGGATAAATTAGTAATTTATGGCGGCAATAGGCTAAAAGGAGTAGTGGAAGTTAGTGGTGCTAAGAATTCAGCACTTCCGATAATGGCAGCTACCCTTTTAAAAGAAGGTAAATTTAAGATCGATAATATTCCCCTTGTTAGGGATATCTATACAATGGCCGAGGTACTTGAAGCACTTGGCGCAAAAATTCAATTTAATGAACATAGTGTTCTTATAGACACAACAGGGGCTGTCGGTCATGAAGCGCCCTATGAGCTTGTAAAAAAGATGAGGGCGAGTTATTACGTGCTGGGCCCACTTATTGCAAGATTAAAAAGGGCAAGGGTATCATTGCCAGGTGGATGTGCCATTGGTGCACGACCTGTTGATCTCCACCTAAAAGGGTTAAAGGCACTATCGGTTAATGTGTCTATTGTGCATGGATATATTGAAGCCTCCACAAAATCCCTTACAGGATCTGAGGTTTTTCTTGAAGGAGTAAAGGGGCCCAGCGTAGGGGCAACAATAAATACAATGATGGCCGCCACTCTGGCAAAAGGAAAAACTATCATTGAAGGTGCTGCAATGGAGCCTGAGGTTGTAGATGTGGCTAATTTCTTGAAAAAGATAGGGGCAAAAATTTCAGGGCATGGAACAAGAAGAATAGAGATCAAAGGGGTTAAAAAACTTGATGCCGATATAGAATACAGGATCATTCCAGACAGAATTGAAGCAGGCACTTATGCTGTAGCTGCTGCAATAACTGAAGGTGATGTGCTCATAAAAGGGGCTAAAGAATCACATATGAAGGCAATAATAAAAAAATTGAGGGAAACGGGGGCAGAGGTTGATGCTCAGGGTGACAAATTAAGGGTAAAATCAAGAAAACCTCTTAAAGCAACAGATGTAAGGGTTGCACCTTTTCCTGGATTTCCAACGGATATGCAGGCACAGTTTATGGCTCTTCTCTGTATTGCTGATGGAGTTAGTGTGGTGAATGAAAGTATTTTTGAGAATAGATTTATGCATGTTCCAGAACTTATGAGGATGGGAGCTGATCTAACGATTGACGGACAGAGTGTTATAATAAGAGGCAAAAATATGCTCAGTGGCGCTCCCGTAATGGCTTCTGACCTTAGGGCATCCGCAGCATTGGTTCTGGCTGGCCTTGTAGCAGCCGGAAAAACTGAGATATCACGGGTCTATCATCTGGACAGAGGTTATGAAAAAATGGAAAAAAAACTAAAAAGGTTAGGAGCTGATATATGGCGAATCAGAGAATAAAAACGGACTTTCTGGTAATTGGCAGTGGACTAGCAGGCTTAAACTTTGCCTCTAAGGTTTCTTATTATGGTGATGTAATCGTTCTCACAAAAAAAAGCAGAACTGATGCAAACACCAACTATGCACAGGGAGGTATTGCAGCAGTTTTCGGAAAGGATGATTCTTTTGAAAACCACATTGAAGACACATTGAAAGTTGGAGAGGGAATATCCGATAAGAAAGCGGTAACAGTAATGGTAAAAGAAGGACCGAGACTTGTAAGGGAACTGATCGATCTTGGAGTAAGGTTCTCAATGAAAATGGGAGAAAATGGAAAGGCACACCTGGATCTGTGGAAGGAGGGTGGCCATTCTCGTAGAAGAATATTACATGCACAAGACCTTACAGGTAGAGAAATTGAACGTGCAATGCTCGCCCACATCAGAGAAAAACCAAATGTAAGAATACTTGAGAATTTTATTGTAATAGACCTTATCATAGAAGATAAAAAATGCTTTGGTGCCTATGCCCTCGATACCCAAACAATGGAGATTGTCTCATTTATTTCACCCATTACTATGCTTGCAACAGGTGGAGGAGGACAGGTCTATCTACATACTACAAATCCCGGAATTGCTACAGGCGACGGGATTGCAATGGCATTTCTTGGAGGTGCAAGGGTAGCAAATCTTGAATTTGTACAATTCCATCCTACTACCTTATTTTCAAGGAATCCTATGGAAAGGAATATATTAATCTCTGAGGCAGTAAGGGGTGAAGGGGGTATCCTTGTTGATAAAAAAGGAGAGCGATTTATGGAGAATCATCCCCTCAAGGAACTAGCACCACGTGATATCATAGCAAGAACAATAGACAGGATTTTAAAAGAAACTGGGGATGAATGCGTGTTTCTCGATATCAGACATATGGGAGAGACAAAAATTAAGGATAAATTTCCAAATATCTATAGGGATTGCCTTGAGCAAGGCGTAGATATAACAAGTGAACCGATACCAGTTGTCCCTGCAGCCCATTACCTTTGTGGGGGAGTAAAGACAGATCTATGGGGTAAAACTGACATTGATGGACTTTATGCTGCCGGTGAAACTTCATATACAGGTGTACATGGGGCAAATAGGCTTGCCAGTAATTCATTATTGGAGGCATTAGTTTTCTCGAGTAGAGCCGCCAAGGCTGCCGGTGATATGGTAGCTGGGCAAATCAGTGGAGTAAAAATACCACCATATTCAAAGGAAGCTGCCGAATACAAAATTGAAGAAGTTGTAATTTCACATATTAGAAGAGAGATTAAACAAGTTATGTGGGATTATGTTGGCATCGTTAGAAGTGAGGAAAGGTTAAAAAAAGCTTTAAAGAGATTTAAAATTATCGTGGAAGATGTTGAAGAAATTTTGTCAAAGGAGAAAATTACGAGGGAACAAATTGAAATTAGGAATCTTGCTTATCTTGGTCTTTTAACAACATTCTCTGCACTCCAGAGAAAAGAATCAAGAGGATTACACTACAATAAGGATTATCCTGAAAAACTAGCGTCATATCAAAAACCAACAATTTTACAAAGGGAGGAAGTATGGAATACAATTTAACTACCAGGCATTTCGAACCTACCAAACAGCTTAAAAAAAGAATTGATAAGACTATGAACAGACTGAAGAAGTTCTCAAACCTTATTTTGAGGATAGACGTACTTGTTGAATTGGATGGAAAGGATATGAGAAATGCGCAGATTCAGGTTAAAACAAAGAAAGACATTCTTACTGCAAGGGCATCAGATCATGATCCGTACATTGCTTTCAACGCCGCATATAAAAAAATTGAGACGCAGCTTAGAAGACTTGATGATAAAATAAAATCTTATAATGGATAATAAAAACTATATTACTGTACAGGATCTGTTTGAAGATAACAAGGAAATACTTTCTCTTTCCCTTGTAGCAGGTTTTAATGGCATGAAAAGAAACATACTAAACGATTATATAAATAGACCTGCCTTCGTTCTTATAGGTTATTCTGAGTTCTTCCCTAAAAATTCCGTACAAATCTTAGGGAATAGAGAAATGAATTTTTTGAAAAAACTAACAAAGGAGGAACGAAACAAAGCGATAGAAAACCTTTTTTCGTTTGATTTCCCTTGTATGATTATAGCCAGGGGATACAAACCATTTAAAAAAATGAAGGAAATATGTAATACGCATGAAATTCCCCTCTTTGCCTCCCCTGAAGTAACCCATGAAATCCAGAAAACCCTGCACTTTTACTTAGAAGATAAACTTGCTCCAAGCAAAGTCTTACATGGCACACTTGTGGATGTCTATGGGATTGGTTTATTATTTACCGGTAAAAGTGGAATTGGAAAAAGTGAGACTGCTCTCGATCTGGTTGTTAGAGGACACCGGTTAGTTGCAGATGACCTTGTTAGAGTCAAAAGGAGGGGGCATATTATTATTGGTGAAGGGGTTGCACCATCTGACATTTTAAGACATAATATGGAGATACGCGGAATTGGTATTGTTAACATCGGGCTACTGTATGGGATAAAGGCCATCAGGTTACACAAAAGAGTTGAGGTACTCGTCAATTTTGTACCCTGGGATGAGAAAAAAGATTATGTAAGAACAGGTCTTGAAACTCAATCATCCGAGATTCTTGGAATTGAATTACCCTTGGTGAAAATACCTCTCGTTGCAGGGAAGCATCTCTCCACACTATCAGAATTAGTTGCTTTAAATCATATATTAAAGATCAATGGATTTGATCCAGCAAAAATAATAGACATAGAGTTAATAAAGATTTTAAAAAAAGAAGCAAAAATTGTTGCAAAATTTGAAGAGGACGAAGAGTGAAAGTTATCTTTATTTCTGGTCTTTCTGGTGCTGGAAAGAGTACTGCATTAAATGCCCTTGAAGACATAGGGTTTTACTGTTCTGATAATATGCCACTACCCCTAATACCTGATTTTTTAAAAATACTACAAGATTTGAAAAACATCCGGAAAGTAGCTGTGGTAATTGATATAAGAGAAGGTGAATTTCTTGACTATTTTGAAAGTATCTTCAAAAAAATAAAAAAAATGGTTGATGATTATGAGTTCCTTTTCCTTGAAGCCTCTGAGGAGATTATTATAAGAAGATATTCAGAAACAAGGAGAAAACACCCCCTTGGATCACTTCAAGTAGGGATTAAAGAAGAAAAAGAACGATTAAAACTCATTAGAGAAAAAGCAACCCGTATTATAGATACTTCTTTTCTCAATGTACATCAATTGAAAAAAATAATTACAAGGATTTTTGTTAGTAGGAAGAACTTATTCATCAATATTGTATCATTTGGTTACAAATATGGACTGCCTGAAGATGCAGATTTACTCTTTGACGTACGTTTTTTGCCCAATCCTTACTTTATCGAAGAATTAAAGCCTTTGACAGGGCGAGACCTGAAGGTCAAAAATTATGTATTAAGTAACCCCTCCTCAAGAAAATTTCTTTCCAGTCTGAATAAATTTTTTAATTTTCTTTTACCCGAGTATATGAAGGAGGGGAAAATTTATCTCACCATAGGGTTCGGCTGTACAGGTGGAAAACACCGTTCTGTTGTAATTGCAGATAGTATTTATGAATTTCTCTCGAGAAAATATAGTGATGTAAGAATTATTTACAGAGATCTCGGAAAAGAATAACTATATTACCTTTCCATAAAAAGTCCTGCTAAAAATCAAACTTAGTCTATAGCCATTAATAGAATAGTTTCTTAGCATCTTTTGGTTCACATTAATTGTAATATATTTTTTGAGGAGAAAATCCTCTAAAAATAATTTTTCGCTTGACCTCTCTATAAATTTATGGATAATAGTAATTATGAATACAAACAGCCTTGGGAATTTAAAAAACCTTACAATATATTTTGGACCGGATGTTAAAACAAAACTTATATTAACGGTCATAACGATAGCTGTTCTTCTAATCCTCAGGTTTATTCCTATATATATAATCAGAAAATCAAAATTGAACCTCAAGACAAAGTATAGATGGAAAAAATTTACAGAGTATATTATTGTAACAATTGGGTTAATAATCATTGGGAGAATCTGGATAGAGGGCGTTCAAAGCCTTGTAACCTTTTTGGGTTTAATATCTGCTGGGCTTGCCATAGCATTAAAGGATGTAGTGACAGATATTGCAGGCTGGGCATTTCTTATAACAAGACGTCCATTTGATGTGGGAGACAGGATTCAAATTGGAAAATTCAGTGGTGATGTTATTGACATAAGACCATTCAAATTTTCGATAATTGAGATTGGAAACTGGGTCGACGCAGATCAAAGTACGGGTAGGGTCATACACATTCCCAATAGTAGAATTTTTACCGAAGAGATTATCAATTATACCCGAGAATTTCAGTTTATATGGAATGAGATCCCTGTGCTCATAACCTTTGAGAGTAACTGGAAAGAAGCAAAAAAAATTTTAAAAAAAATAGGTGGAAAACATGGTGCAAAACTTACAAAAAAGGCAGAAGAGGAAATAAAAAAAGCCGCAAAGAAATACCTTATTTACTATGAGGTTTTAACTCCTATAGTTTATACAAAAGTCGTAGATAGTGGCGTGCGACTGACAATAAGATATCTCTGCCAACCCAGACAAAGAAGGATAACAGAAGAGGCAATCTGGGAAGATATTCTCTCCGCTTTTAAGAAAAGGGATGATATTGACCTTGCCTATCCAACTGAGAGGTTTTATATGAATAAAATTGAAGGGAAGCCTGGGACTGGTGGAGTCAAAAATGGCTCTTAAAAAACAACTGGGACTCATAGAGATTTTTTCTATTGCAGCAGGTGCAATGATAAGTTCTGGGCTTTTTATTCTACCTGCTGTTGTTTTTGGAAAGGTCGGACCAGCAATCATAATAGCCTATATCTTAGCTGGCGTTATGTATATTCCCACTATGTTTACAAAGGCTGAACTCTCTACAGCTATGCCCAAGGCAGGTGGAGAATATTTCTACATAATGAAATCTATGGGTCCTATAGCCGGGGTTTTCGCGGGCTTTGCAAACTGGCTTGCCCTTTCTTTAAAGAGTGCATTTGCCCTTGTAGGAATAGGAGCACTTTTTCAACTTCTTAATCCTTCAGTCCCATATACAGAAGTTAAATTCATAGCTGCAGGTTTTGCATTTATATTTATGCTTCTTAACCTTTCTTCTATTAAGGGCGCCATTCGACTCCAGGTTATACTTGTTATGAGCCTTATTGTAATACTCGGTATTTATATCCTTGGAGGTGTTAGATTTTCACAGGTAGAACATTATTCACCCTTCTTTATAAGTAATTGGAGAGTTATATTCGGTGTGACAGGTATGATTTTTATTTCTTATGGTGGGGTAACAAAAATTGACAGCGTAGCAGAAGAGGTAAAAAATCCCGGAAAGATCATCCCCCTCGGTATGTTTCTCGCCTTTGGAATTGTCTATATCCTCTATCTCTCCGTTATTACTGTAACAGTAGGCGCTCTTCCCTCTGCCGAATTCCAGAAAACTTTAATGCCTCTTTCCCTCGTAGCTAAAAGCTTTGGAGGATTACCCGCAGAGATTATTCTCTCCCTTGCTGCAGCCTTTGCTTTTATTACTACAGCAAATGCAGGTATTCTTTCGGCATCGCGTGTTTCATTTGCTATGTCAAGGGATAGATTGATCCCTGAACCCCTGGGGAAAATATCCAAGAACAAAATACCACAGATTTCGGTCCTGTTTACTGGCATCTTTATGATGATTGCTATTCTCTTCCTCAGATTAGAGCAATTAGTAAAAGTGGCTTCTACAATGATGATTCTTCTGTTTATTATGGTCAATATTGCACTTATGATTATGAGACATAGTAAAATAACTTACTATAAACCTGTCTTCAAGGCACCCTTTTATCCATATATTCAAATTTTTAGTGTATTTCTCTACCTTTTTCTCATTATTGAAATGGGCACAATCTCTATATTATTGACTGGTGGTTTCTTTTTACTTGGAGTTGTGTGGTATTTTATCTTTGCAAGGAAAAGGGCTCGAGGTTCCTCTGTTTTTGCATATATAGTAAAAAGGGCTGGTGCAAAGGAAATAGCAGGAAAAGACCTTGAAAAGGAAATGATGGAGATTTTGAGAGAGAGAGAGGAAATTATTGAAGATAGATTTGATAAGGAGATAATGAGTGCAGAGATCCTGGATCTTGAAGGCCCAATAGACTTTAAAGAATTCTTCAAGATAGCCTCCCAGAAAATTTCAAAGAAAGCAGGGGTTGGAGTGGAAGAAATATATAATGAGCTTATCAATAGGGAAAAAACATCATCTACTGTGATAAAATCAGGACTTGCAATACCACACATTATAATTCCTGGTGAAAAGGTTTTTTTTATAATGCCGGTAAGGTGCAGATGGGGGATATTATTCGAAAATGAACAAGAAGCAGTTAATACAGCCTTTGTCCTTGCAGGATCTATCGATGAAAGAAAATTCCATTTAAAGGCACTAATGGCAATTGCTCAAATCATTCAAGAAGAAAATTTTGAGTCAAAATGGTTAGGTGCAACAAGCAAAGAAGAGCTGAAAAGTATTCTTCTTCTTTCAAGGAGAGCAAGGGAAAAATGAAAATAAGATTTGTTACCCGAATTAAATTAACCATATTAGTAATTTTGATTGTAGCAACAGGTATTCTATTATTCTTAAAACGAGATTATGTAAGAGGACTATTACACAGAAAGGTGGAGAAAAAAGCATTAATTACTATACTTCGATCAGAGGATCTCTCTTTTCTTGTTACAAACAGATTGGTTACTCAACTTGTAGTACAAAAAAAAGAATCTAATCCATTCCTTGGGACAAAAGAAGGATATCTAATAGCTAAAGTAAAATTATACTATGGTGTAGATTTGAACAAATTAACTGAAGATTCTATTGAGGTGACAAAAAATAATATTATTATTCATATGCCTGCGTCTGAAGTTTTAGATTTTGCTGTTGACCTTCCCTCTGTACGTTTTATAACAAAAAAATCAGTACTGATGAAGATTGCAGATAAGGTAAAGGGCAACCCAGACTTGAGAAAAGAACTTGAAGAAATGCTCTACAATGAGACTGTTTTTTTCTTCAAAAATGAGAAGCTCCTTCCTTCAAGAACAGAAATTGAAGGGAGACTACAATCATTTGCTGATCTTCTTTCGAAGAAATTTGGAAGGAAAATCATAATAAAATTACCAGAGAGAAAGACAATTAGAGGTGATTGACTGCATTATTACGTACAAACCTGTAATAAGAAATTAAAACGGATGAGAACCTAAAAAAACTCCTTGACTTTGTGCAGTATTATTTTAAAATTAGCCTATGAATGAGATAGTTGATGAGATAAATAAGCTTAAGAAAGAAAAAAACGCAATTATCCTCGCTCATAATTATCAGATCCCCGATATTCAGGACATTGCAGACTTCGTTGGTGATTCACTTGACCTATCAAAGAAGGCGAAAGCTACAGATATTAATCTTATCGTATTCTGCGGTGTACAATTTATGGCAGAAACAGCAAAGATACTTTCCCCTCAAAAAACAGTTCTCCTTCCTGAAAAAGACGCAGGCTGCCCAATGGCTGAAATGATTACAAGCAAAGATGTCCGTGATTTAAGAAAAAAATACCCTGATGCAGCTATTGTTGCCTATGTAAATACAAATGCAGATGTAAAAGCAGAGGTAGATGTATGTTGTACATCAGCAAACGCCGTTAAGGTAGTAAATAGCCTTCCTGAAAGGAAAATAGTATTTCTACCCGATAAGAATCTCGGGCATTATGTAAAAATTAATACAAAAAAGGAGGTTATCCTCTGGTGGGGATACTGTCCTGTCCATGACCCTGGAATATCCTTAAACGAAGTAAAAAAAATGAAAAATGAATATCCTGAGGCAGTCCTGATGGTTCATCCTGAGGCACCACCAGAGGTAGTTGATATAGCAGATTATGTCCTAAGCACAAATGGAATGGTAAAAACCGCAAAAGAACTGGATAAAAAAGAATTTATTGTAGGGACAGAGGAGGGTTTAACGTATAGGTTGAAAAAGGAAAATCCTGACAAGGAATTTTACAGGATAAAAACAGCTGTATGCGTAAATATGAAGAAAACAAATCTTACATCAGTGCTCAATGCACTAAGACACGAACAGTATAAAATAGAATTGCCAGAGGATACTATTATAAGGGCAAAAAGGGCTCTTGATAGAATGCTCAAGTATTCATAGCTTATCAATGCCTTTTGTGAATAAAACTGTTACTTTTATTTCTATACAAGATGTCATATATTTTTACTATATAAAATGCCAATTTATATAGGCTCATTTTTCTTTTTTGATTTTCTACTTTTTTTACCTTGCTTCTTTTTTGTTCGCCTTTACTATATCCTGTTGCCCTTTTTCTCGCTATTCTTTCTATACTTCTCCTACCTTGCTTCTCTTTCTACTTCTCTTCTACCTCGCTATTCGTTCTATATCGACCCCTACCTTGCTCCTCCTTCTACTTCTCTTCTACCTTGTCTTACCATACAGGAGACCAAAAAGAAAAAAATAGTAATGACATGAATAAAATTGTTACTTGACTAATCAAAGAGAACCTGTATTTTATAAATATATGAAAAGAATAG
>CAZQRW010000010.1:20003-39429 GCA_964596115.1 uncultured bacterium | reverse complement strand
TTTTGATATTAAGCCAGTAAGGTAATCAAAGTTTTTAAATGCTTAAGAAAGAAAATGCGCTGTGGCAATTAATCTATCTTAGTTTATTTTTAACATTTGTAATAGTCATTACTTATTTTATATTTCTAAACCGAGAGAATGTATATTGTGAAATATACCCATATTACAAGGGAAAAATAATGAACAATGTTAAGGTTACTATTGCCTATCGCAAAAATTTAATATTTATTGAAAACCATCTTATATACCAGAATTCAAATAATAAAATTATTTATATCTTTAAAAAGATAAAGGGGACACCTATTTTAATACATTGTGAGAAGGAAGGTTATTTCTTTAAAAATGTAATGGTCCCTGCAAGAGATACTGTTTTGATAATCCTTCATGCAGAGAAAACGTTATACCAGGGAAAATATAAATAAAATAACATTGCAAAGTTACAGAAAATTTGTATTATATCAGAAAACTGCTATTATTTATTTGTAGAAGCGATTGGAACAATAATTAAATGGGGTTTGTCCTAAAATAAAAGATTGAAGAAGAAAGATACTGAATTTATGAAGATAGCCTATAAAGAGGCACTCATTGCAATGAATAAGGGTGAAGTGCCTGTGGGTGCTGTTATAGTAAAGAATGATAAAATTATTGGCAAAGGACATAATATGGTTGAGACATTAAAGGATGCAACTGCTCATGCAGAGATAATTGCTATAACAGCGGCATCGAGATATATGAATAACTGGAGACTTGATGGTTCTACTCTATATGTGACACTTGAACCCTGTATAATGTGTGCAGGAGCAATAATACTCTCAAGAATAAGTAGAGTTGTGTATGGTACAAAGGATGAAGTGCTTGGTGCTTTTGGCTCTGTATTAAATATAATGAATTTTAATCCCAAAAGAAAATTAGCTATCATAGGCGGGGTAATGGAAAAGGAAAGTGCCGATTTGTTGAGACAATTTTTTAAGGAAAGAAGGAGGGATGGCCGAGCGGATTAAGGCGCACGACTCGAAATCGTGTGACCCTTTTGGGTCCGGGGGTTCGAATCCCTCTCCCTCCGGAAAATAAGAAAGGAGATTGAATGATTATATTAATAATGCTATCTCTGCATTTTACACCTGATCAGATAAGGATTAGAAGTGAGAAACTTTCTCAATTTGTTTCGGAAAAGAAAAGAGAACTATATAGACAGCATCCCGAATACAAAAAATATATGGAGATACCAGATTTAAGATTTTATAACAAATTGCGACTGAGAAAGGCTGTTGTAGAAACCCTGAATGTTGCTGTTCTAAGGGTAGAATTTCTTGAGGATTCGACAACACTTACCACTGGAAATGGAAAGATGCAACTGACACCTTTTGGTCATCCCTGTGATACAATAATAAATACAAATGGGGGAAATGCTGAGACAACATATGTAAGAAACTTATACTATGACCCTCCTCATGACTCCATATATTTTCATCATCTAATGGAATTCCTTCATAATTATTACTGGGCTGTATCGCACGGTAAACTCTTTATAAAGTGGACTATTCTGCCACTATCCCTGGATTCATCATTTACAGTTCCCCACAAAATGACATACTATGGCGATCCAGAAAATTATGTGCTCGGTCTTTTCAGCCTCTTGAGGGATGCAGTACAGGTGTCTGATCCAGAGGTAGATTTTTCACTATACGATAGAATTGTTATCTTCCATGCGGGTAGTATGTGGCAAACCGATATTGGAAACTCCCCTTATGATCTGCCTGCAGTATTTATTGATGGAGCGGATCAGCTATTCGGGGAACCTATTATTGCGGATGGGGATTCAATATATGGTGGGGTTATCTACTGTGAGACAGGTTTTCAGGATTCTATGATTGCATTTTTACAGGGAGGTCTCTGCCACGAGTTTGCACATTCCCTTGGTGCTATAGACCTCTATGATGTCAGCGGTCAAACGATGGGGTGTGGTGGTTGGTCTTTGATGGGTACTGGCAACTGGAACGAGTTGGGACTTGTTCCACCAAGACACGATGCCTGGCACAGGGAATACCTGGGTTTTGATACACCTGTAGTTATTGATAAAGATACAGCAAATGTTGAGGTTGATTGGAACGGGGACAATGATTCAACGGCAGTGAGGCTGATAAAAATCCCAATAAACAAGAACGAGTACTATTTAATTGAAAACAGATACGTATATATAAATCCAGATACATTTCATTATGTAAATCCCTGCACCACTAATATTGATTCCAATGGAGCAAGGGTTTGGAAGAATGATGTACTTACAAGGGTAGATGATTATGAGTCTTCCTTGCCACCAGATTTATACAAAGGTGGCCTTTTGATATGGCATATCGACCAGGGTAAAATTGACAGTACAATAGAATACAATGAAGTAAACGCAGGATTCCCACATGGTATTGATATTGAAGAGGCGGATGGCATACAGGATTTTGAAAAGAGTTTTTGGGACATATACGATATTTCAGCTACATTTTATGGTTCCCCCCTTGATGTCTTTGCAAAAGATGCATACCTTGATTCATTTACACAGGAGACAGATCCAAATACCAATGATAACAGAGGTGCAAAGACATTCATTAGAATAAAGAATATATCTGCATCAGGCCCTAAGATGTATTTTGACATTCAATTTGAAAATAGATTAAAGGGCTTTCCTGTAGAAATTGGTTCACCAACAGATGTTGTTTCTCCTATTTTTGTTGATTCCTTTATTATTATGGGGGATATGACTGGCAAGATATATAAAATTGATTTAAATGGAGATAAAAATCTTCTTTTTGATATGGGGGATTCAACTTATACTACGCCTGCTGTTTCAGATATAGACAACGATGGTGTCAAAGAACTTGTTTCAGGAACGATTAGGGGTGACCTTTATATTCTTAATATCAATGATGGAACCACTGAAAAGCAATATAAGTTGGATGACATTGTGGGAAGTCCATCCATTGCTGATATAAATGGCGACAAAAATAAGGAAATATTAATAGGGGATAATGGTAGTAATTTAGATATTGTTTATCCAGACAAGGATTCAATAAAGAAAATTTATCTGGGCCAATGGGTATGGACCGTTCCTGTTTTTCTTAATGGATATATATATGTCCTATCTGATGATGGAACACTTTTCAAAATAGATTCAACCGGTAGAATTGTCTGGAGAAGGGGTGAGGAGAGCCTTTCATTCACCACATCTTCTCCCGTTGCAGCAGATATTGACCGTGATGGTAAGGTAGACATTGTCTATTCTGCTGGGAATAGTAAGATTTATTGTTACAATAAGGATGGAGACAAGGAATGGGAATATTCTCTACCAGGTAAGACTTTCTTCTCTTCTCCTGCAATAGGTGATATAAATAAGGACGGTTATGGTGAAATATTCTTTTCTGCCGATAATAAAATATATGTGTTGAATCATAATGGTGTACCTATGGATTTTTTCCCACTAAATACAGGTTTTTCTGAAAGCATACAATCATCAATAGTGCTTTTTGACACAAATGGAGATTCAATACCTGAGATAATCTATGGCTCTCCAGACGGAGGAATTTATGGTATTGAAAACGACGGAAAAATCGGGGCGAAATTTCCTCTAACCACTTCTGAGAGGGTTTACAGTACACCTCTTATTGTTGTAAGGAATGATTCCCTCTTACTCTTTTCTTCATCCGATGATGGTCTGCTTTACGGATGGTTTATTGGAAAAAACTTTACAAATTACTCTTCGTACAAAACTATTTATTACAACAATGAACATATTGCATATCTTTCCGATTCACTCTTTGCTCCTACAATTGCACGCGCAGAAGCTCCTGATTCTGTCATACCTGAAAGTGATTTCTATATATACCCAAGCCCTGTGATTAGCAATAACGCAAAAATAAGGTATCTCATAAACGGGGATGTGGATAAGATTATAATTCAGATTTTTTCAACATCCGGGAGAAAAATCTTTGAACAAAAAAATGCCCCCCATAATTTGAGTTACAATGAGGTTCCTGTTAGTTTTACAGGTGAAGCAAATGGTATATTTTTTGTTGTTATGAAGGCTTACATAAAGGGCAAAAGGTATATTTATAAAAAATCATTTGGACTTCTGAAAGGAGGATACTAATGATATTTTTACTTTTATCCATAAGTGTTACCCAGGCCTCTTTTTATTCTCTAATTATTCCTGGTAGTGGGGATATTCTACTGGGGAATAAAAACAGAGGTAAAAATTTCCTTATAGCGGAGGCGGGAATCTGGAGTGGATACTTATTATATGAGTGGCAGGGCAGGCAGACAGAAAATTCCTACATTGAATTTGCCTATCTGAGAGGAAGTGCAAACCCTAATAATAGGGATGAGAATTACCTTGATGCAATGGAAAGGTATATGACAGGAGAAGAATACAACGAGTATGTAAAGGAGATGGCGAGATCTTTATATCCTGACACAACAGATCCAGGGATTCTTGCGCAAAGGAAAGAGTTTATAAAAGAAAACAGTATTGATGATAATTCTCTATGGCATTGGAAAAGTGATAAAGATTTTCAAAGATATATCGAACTAAGAAAACGGCAGAGGGCATATTTAAATACCGCCATAAACATTGCCAGTCTTGCAGTTATTAACAGGATAGCAAGTTTCGTTGCGACAAGCATCTTCAGTAGAAATGTGAGCGTTGAGGTGAGAAGAAATGGAGTCAATCTGACCTGGAGGTTCTGAAATGAGATTGTTTAATACCCTGCAGGGAAAAAAGCAAGAATTTGTACCTTTGAAGAAAGGTAAGGTCGGGATATATTTTTGTGGTATGACGCTTCAAGAAAGTCCACACGTCGGTCATATGAGAGCAATTATATCTGCCGATATTCTTCACAGATACCTTTTATACAAAGGTTACGATGTAACATTACTCATTAACTTTACAGACATTGATGATAAGGTAATAGAGAAATCTTTTGAGGAGGGAATTGATTATAGGGAAATTACTGCCCGATATGAAGAGGAATTTCTCGAGGCTTCAAACTGGTTAAATATTCTCCCTGCAACTGTATATCCAAGAGCAACCCAACACATTCAGGAGATAATAGAGCTTATCCAGGGAATAATTGAGAAAGGCTATGCCTATGAAGTAGATGGTAATGTTTACTTCTCTGTTAAGAAATTTAAGGATTACGGTAAGCTTTCAGGCAAGAATATTGACCAGTTGAGGTCAGGTGCAAGGGTTGATATTGATGAAAAAAAGAGGGATCCACTCGATTTTTCTCTCTGGAAGAAGGCAAAAAAAGGAGAACCATATTGGCTCAGCCCCTGGGGAAAGGGGAGACCAGGATGGCATATTGAATGCTCGAGTATGTCAATGCATTATCTGGGAGAAACGTTTGATATACATGGGGGAGGAAATGATCTTATTTTCCCTCACCACGAGAACGAAATTGCTCAGTCTGAATCAGCTACAGGTAAACCCTTTGCAAAATACTGGATTCACAACGGTATGCTTACCCTAAGGGGCGATAAGATGTCAAAATCCTTAAAAAATTTTGTTCCAATACTCGATATGAAGGGAAGCATTTCACCAAATGCAATAAGGTACTATATTCTTGGAACCCATTACAGATCTCCACTTGAATATAACGATAAAATAATCAATCAGGCAAAGAACGGTTGGGAAAGGATCAAGGTTTTCCTTAGTTCTGTACCTGATAGTGATAATAAGGTATTACAAGAAACGAGAGACAAATTTGAAGAATATATGGATGATGACCTTAATACACCTAAGGTTTTAGGCTATATTTTTGAATTAATAAAGGAAGCAAACAAATCCGATAGCGAGACAAATAAGTCTAAAATAAAGAGTAATGTAGTTTTTCTCCTTGAGGGGCTTGGATTTAAAATTGAATCAGAGAAGCTTGACTATGCCCCCTTTGTAGAATTATTGCTCGAAGTAAGAGAGGAGCTAAGGAAAAAAGGAATGTATGAGTTCTCAGATAAAATAAGGGAAGGGTTAGAAAAAAGGGGTGTTAAAATCGAGGACACTCCTTCTGGCACTCGTTGGAGGAAAGTGTAGATTTTGTGGAAGGTAGAGACTTAGCCCTTAAAGCACTTGTATTATATGAAAAGGGTAAAAATGCTGATATCTCTTTTCTCAACACGGTAAAAAAGCAGAAAGAGCAGAGAGAAATAGATTTTGCGAAGGAGATATTTTTTGGTGTTGTCAGGTGGATTTATCGAATAGATTATATTTTAGATAAACATATAAAAAAGAGGAACATTAATTCCCTCTCATCCTATATAAGGAATATTTTAAGAATAGGTATCTATTCCCATTTATTTACTAATATTCCAGACTATGCCAATGTAAATGAACTGGTAAAACTTGCAAAAAAATATGGTCATAGAGGAACTGCTTCGCTTGTCAACGGAGTTTTGAGGAATATCTCTGATGTTGAATATCCCAGGGAAGGAATAAAATACTTATCTATATATTATTCTTTCCCAGAATGGCTAATCTTGAGGCTTGAAAAGGTCTTTGGAGATGATGTCGCCAGATTTTTAAAGGCAAGCAATGAAAGATCAAAACTTACATTAAGGATAAACAGGTTGTATACAACAGTTGATGAAGTTTATAATAAACTGAAATCCACAGGAATATGGGTGGAGAAAGCAAGGCATTATCCCTACAGCCTCTATTCAGAGGGAAAGGCTTTAAAGTCAAAATACTTTAATTTAGGTTTATATTCAGTTCAGGATGAGTCGTCAAGCCTTGCCACTGAGTTGTTAACACCAAAAAAGAAGGATATAGTGGCTGACCTATGTGCCTCGCCTGGGGGTAAGGCAACCTTACTATCAGAATTGATGAACAATGAAGACACTGTGCTTGCAAGTGATATAAAAGGAATTGATAGAATTATACAAAATAAGAATAGATTGAGGATAAAAAATATGTATATTTTCAGGGCTGATGCAAGGAATGTTAGATTAAGGAAAGTGAACCGTATATTGTTGGATGTGCCCTGCAGTGGTCTTGGAACACTTACAAAGCGAGTTGATTTAAAATATAGAATAAAAGAGAATAGTATAAAAAGACTTACAAAAATTCAATCAGAGATTCTGTCAAATGCGGCTAATAACATCGTGTCTGGAGGAAGAATTTTATATTCAACTTGCACAATATTTCCAGAAGAAAATGAAGAAATTATCAAAAATTTCCTTGCAAAAAACAAAAATTTTGATTTAATTACATATGAGGGAAAATTTGGCTATAATGGATTTTTTAAAACACTCCCTCAAAGAGATGGAATTGATGGATTATTTGCTGGTTTGATAATAAAAAGGAGGTAATATGTATTACAATGAATCAGGAGCAAAAACTTTTTTAATTTCCTTTTTTACTGCATTGGTCGTATCAGGGATAGTATCATTTTCATTTTGGTATTTTTCACCAACCTTTACCAGGGCGAAAAGTGAACGGGTTGATGTACCGAATTTGAAAGGAATTGACGTTGAAACAGCAAGGACGCTCCTTGATTCGAAGGGAGTTTCATTGGTAGTTGAAAAGAAAATTAACAGTGATATGGTTGAAAGCGGAAAGATAATATACCAGGATCCTCTCCCGGGTACCAAGATCAAAAGAGGGGATATTATTAAAATTGTTGAAAGCCTGGGTCCAGAAGAGGCAAAGCCGAATGAAATCATAGTGCCTGATGTGACAGGTATGAGCCTGAATCAGGGAAGAGTTTTACTTGCCGAAAAAGGTCTTGTTGTTGGAAGCATAAAGAAAGAAGTTTCGGATAAACCTGAAAACACTATTCTAAATACTACACCTGAGCCAGGAAAGAAGGTTACACCAAATTTTAAGGTTGATATTGTAGTGAGCGGAGGGCCAGAGAGTGTAGTTGTTCCAAGGGTAACAGGCTTATCCCTTTCTTCTGCAACTCGCAAATTGAAAAATCTCGGATTAGAAATCGGTAATGTAAGGTATACTACTGATGCCGAACATAACTTTGATATAATTATTCGTCAAAACCCAAGGTCAGGTTCCACGGTAAAAAAAGGTAGTAAGGTGAATGTTGTCATCAATAGAGAAGCAATAACAGAATGAGCAAAAAAGCCTACGCTTTAACCCTTATAGGTTCTTTTATATTTGGCTTCTTGATTTTTTACCTTTTTTTCCCCTTTTTTCTAAAATATGGCAAGGTTACAAAAGTCCCTGATTTAAAAGATCAAAGTGCTGAAAATGCAATAAATATTTTGTCGGGTCTTGATTTAAAAGGAATTGTTGCGGACAGCGTGTTTTCTGATAAGGTCAAAAGAGGAAAGGTTGTAAGTACGATACCACCTGCTGGGCATAAAATTAGATTTGGTAAAAGGGTAAAACTTATTTTGAGTAAAGGTGCAGAAAGATTAAAGTTCCCCGATGTAAAAGGAAAAATGTGGACTGATGCGAAAAAGTTACTTGAAGATGCAGGTATTATTAACTTAATCACTATAAATGTTCCTGTGAGTCAGGAAGATAGCGAAAATATTGTAGTGGATGTTTCCCCGTCTGATAGCGGTGAGATAGAAAAAGGAGAAAGAGTTACAGTATACATAGGAAAGTATAGTAAAAATGTCTTTCTTATGTCCAATCTCGTCGGGCTTTCTCTTGAAACTGCTTTAAGTATTATAAAAAAACAAAAACTCACCCTTGGAGAAGTAAGATCCACTGTAGGCAAAGATAGTATGGTAATAGTTCAAAATCCGCTTCCAGGTGTAGAGGTATCAGAAGGGGATACAGTTATACTATTTGTGGGAAAAGGGGAAAAATAAAGGGATTTTGTATTTTTCATATTATTGAAAAGAAAGTGAAAAAAAACGGGAGGTAAATTGAGAAAAAAAATATTATGGGGTTCAGCAACAATAATAATTATTCTTTTGATTATTTATATTGTAAACACAGGTAAAAAGGCAAAGAGGCAGGATGTAGGTTTACCTACGGGTAAGGGTGTGGAATGGATGGGTATTTACTTGAAGGGATATAAGGTAGGCTATGTTTCAAGTAAAATTGATACCTTAAAAGAAGGTTATAGGGTAAGATCATATACATATATGAAAATTACACCGATGAGCGGTAGTGAGAATGAAGTAAAATATATCGTGGACGCAAAAACAGATAAAGATTACAATCTATTGTCATTTAAATTTGATATGTTTTCAAAAGGATACAAATTTCACGCAGAAGGACAAAAGAAAGGCAAAAAACTGAATATAGATTTTACCTCAGAGGGGAAAAAGAGACATTTGTCATATGATCTTAAAACAGACAATGTACCTGCGACCATTGAAGGAATAGTGCAATTCGGCAAAACAGGGGAATTCCAGTTCTTTGACCCTACATTGCAATCATTGTTTACCATTAATGTTACTTATGGAGGTGAGGATGTTTTTCAAGGCGTAGAAATAAAAAAATATTTTGTTGAAATGAGCGGGATTAAAATAGAATTCTGGGTAGATAAAACAAATAGTCTTGTCCGAGAGTCTTCCCCTATCGGCCTTGAAATGATTAGAGAAACAGAAAAAAACGCAAAAAAAATAACAGGCATACCTGTCGGTCTTTACGAATCATATTCGATCAAACCAAAGAAAAAAATTCCTTCCCCCAGAAGCACAAAATATCTTAAAGTAAAGATTGAAAATGTTGATTTAAGCGGATTGAATATCAACGATGACAGGCAAAAACTTCTAAATAACATCCTTGAAATAAGAACTACCTACCCGAGGAAATATGACAAAGTTCCTTCCTCATTAAAGGCATATACGAAACCCACACCATTTATTCCGTGCAATGATAAAATCGTTGTTGACTTTGCAAAGAAGATTGTAGGGAAATCAGATGGATGGAATGCAGTAGAGAAGATAATAGATTATCTATATAAAAATATCAAAAAGAAACCTACATTCTCTATTCCTGATCCCCTTGAAGTAATTAAAACGATGGAAGGAGATTGTAATGAGCATGCCGCTCTCTTTGTTGCCCTTGCAAGGGCAATTGGAATACCTGCTCGTGTGGAGGTTGGGGTTGTCTACGTTGGGGATGGTTTCTATTATCATGCGTGGGCAGGCGTGTGGATGGGGAAGTGGGTATCTGTTGATCCTACTTTTGGACAGCATATTGCAGATGCTACACATATAAAGTTCGAAGAGGGAAGTTTTCAAAACCAGGCAAAACTTTATAAAATCATCAATAAACTCCAGATCGAAGTGTTGAATTATGATTGAATTTAAGGGTGTGACAAAGAAATTCGGTCAGAAGACAGCTGTGAACAAGGTTGATTTTGTAGTAAATGACGGAGAGTTGTTCACTATCCTTGGACCAAATGGAGCTGGTAAGACAACCACGCTTAAATTGCTGACCGGATTACTTCAACCTGATGAAGGAAAGATATTTATTGACGGCAAAGATATAGGAAAAGAACCTGAAGTATTCAAATCTATCATAGGTTATATTCCAGATGAACCCTTTATTTACCCGGAACTTTCCGGGAGGGAATTTGTATATTTTGTTGCAAGGATTTATAAAATGGATAAGGAAGAAATCGAACATAACTTTGAGGAATTATTGAAGGTTTTTAATGTTGATGAATGGATCGATTATCCCTCTGCTGAATATTCACATGGTATGCGTCAAAAGGTTATTTTTATGCAGGCATTAATACATAATCCAAAGATACTTGTCATAGATGAACCCCTGGTAGGGCTTGATCCTTCCAGTGCGAGAATAATAAAGAAAACACTTAGAAGTTTTGTTAAAACGGGAAACATTGTTGTAATGTCAACCCACACACTTTCCCTTGCAGAAGAAATTTCAGATAGAATCTGTTTAATAGATGAGGGTATTATACAAGGTGTAGAGAGAATGCAAGAGCTTCTTAGAGAAGGTTTTAAATCCCTTGAAGAGGCTTATTTTTCTTTTACAGGTGGCCTCAATGATTAAAATAGCAATCCTTGTTTCAGGAAGAGGCACAAATATGGAATCAATAATAAAAAACACTCAAAATGGATATATTAATGGACGTGTAGTGCTTGTAATATCAGATATCGAAGATGCACCTGCCCTCGAGAAAGCAAGAAAGCTGGGTGTAGAGGCAGAATTTATTCATCCGGGCAAGGGGAAATATACACTAATGGGAGAAGGTGAAGAGAGGTATATTGATATTCTGAAGAAAAAGAACATCGATCTAGTCTGCCTTGCAGGGTTTATGAGAATTCTAAAAACAAAATTCTTAAAGGCATTTAAAGGGAAAATTATGAATATTCACCCATCCCTTCTCCCATCTTTTAAAGGTTTAAACGCTCAGAAACAAGCCCTCGAGTACGGGGCCAAATTTTCAGGATGTACTGTACATTTTGTTGATGAGAGTGTAGATGGGGGCCCTATTATTCTCCAGGCGGTAGTCCCAATCTTCCAGGATGATGATGTTGATATTCTCTCTAAAAGAATATTGAAGGAAGAACACAGAATTTATTCTGAGGCTATTAAACTTTTCTCTGAGGGTGCCCTGACGATAAATGGCAGGAAAGTAAATATAAAACAAGGGGGAAGTTTTGGAAAACATTGAAAGTGTTAAAATAGGTATTGCCGGGGTTGGCGCAATTTCTCAAGTAGCTTATCTTCCCATATTAAGTGCGATTGAGGGCCTTTACCCTTATGCAATTTGTGATAATGATATTGTAAAGGCAAAGGCTGTGGCAAATAAATACAATGTTAGCCACATTTATGATGACTATGAAGATCTTATAAGGAACCCAGAGCTGGATGCTGTGATCATTGCAACGCCCAATTACCTACATTATCCAATGATAATGTCCGCTCTTGATTATGGAAAGGATATACTATGTGAGATGCCACTCTGTCTTAAAACAGAGGAAATGGCAGAACTTGAGAAGACAGCAGAAACAACCGATCGAATTATAATGCCTGTAACAATTGGAAGGTTCAGAGAAGATGTAAAAATCTTCAAAAGCCTGATTTCTTCGGGAGAACTTGGTTCTGTTTCATATTCTAAGGCAGGATGGCTGAAAAGTCTAAGAAAAAGAGAGAAAAGCTGGAAGGATGAAAAAGTTGAGGCAGGCGGTGGTGTAATTATGACACTGGGCCTCTATGTATTGGATTATGTAGTTTGGACTCTCGGAAGGAAAATAAGTTCTGTTTATACTACACTTCACAGAACTGGAGATGTAGAGGATTCTGGCATAATGTTCCTTAAATTTGATGATGGAACATTCACTTCCTTTGAGGTAAGCTGGACAATACTTTTCGAAAAGGACTTTACATTTTTTAATATATACTGCGAGAAGGGAACAGCAATTTTGAACCCATTCAAAATAGAGAAACTATACGACGATCAAATAATGGAAATAACACCTAAGAATATACCTCGTCATCCGTTTATAGATGCTTATAATAACATTCTTCTGCATTTCCGAGATGCGGTAAGAAGAAAGGTAAAACCTGCGTACAGTGTGAAGGATGCAAACTATCTCCTTAGCGTTATAAAGGCAGGTTATAGATCGTTTGAGGAAGGGAAAGAGGTAAAACCTTTTTAAGGTATAGCCACAATGCACAAAAATATTTTAGCCAATAGCTTACAGAAGACCGTCATAATCACCTCTATTTCGGGGCTTTTACTGGCCCTAAGCTTTGGTCCATTCAATTTAAACTTCCTTGCGTGGTTTTCATTTATACCTATTTTTTTTCTACTGGATAGGAGAAAAAGTGGTTTCAAGGTTGGCTTTCTCTTTGGCGTTTTCTTTTTTTTATTTATACTTTACTGGATTCCGTTCTCAAATGTTGAGCCGCAGACAAGAATATATATAATACTCGGGTTTCTCCTTTTGGTTGGATATCTTTCTGTATACTTTGGTCTTGCATTCTATCTTTACCCTAAGATGAAACAAAAGGGGTTAATACTTCTCTGGCCAATTGTGTTTATTGGCATTGAATTTTTTAGAACCCTTACATCGAATTTTGGATTTCCCTGGGGAGTTATTGGTTACTCTCAATCCAGAATGTGGTTTTTAATCCAATTTGCCTCCCTTGGGGGATTGCCCCTGGTTGGAATTTGGGTCATCTATCTTAATTTATTTTTTTATCAATTCTTGAAATTAAGGTTAAGAAAATATCTTTATATCTTTATATCACTCATAATTATTCCTTTCGTCGGCTCAATCATCTATGTGCATCTATACAGATTGCCTTCGCAAAAGCTCAATGTATGCATTGTACAAACAGATATAAATCCTGATGCCAAAAGGGCAGGGTATGACGAGTATAGATTGGAAGTAATCGACAGTCTAATAGATGCAAATAGCGGTTATGATTTATATGTACTGCCAGAATCTGCTTCGCCATGTTTTATCTTTAACAATATTAATTGTAGAAGTAAATTTGAGAATCTATCCAGACGGTTAAAAACAGGTATAATAGTAGGAACGCCAGAATATGAGTTTAAAAAGGATAAAACAGTGTACTATAATTCAGCCGCTTATCTTGAAGAAGGTATACTGATTGGAAAATACAGGAAAAATTATCTTGTGCCTTTTGTTGAGCGTTTTCCATATAATGATGTAATTCCTCTATTCGAAAGAATCAACCTGGGTCAAGGTGATTTTTTCCCTGGAAGAAAATTTTCTATCTTCAATGGTCCTGGTTATAAATTTTCTGTTCCCATATGTTTTGAGGAAATTTTCCCCCGAGTTATAAGAAGGTTTGTAAGAAACGGTGCAAATTTTATCGTTAACATCACCGAGGATTCCTGGTTTGGTAAACTTTCAGGGCCTTATCAGCATTTTGATATGTCTGTGTTTAGAGCCATTGAGTATAGAAGGGCTATAGTCAGGTGCGCAAATACAGGAATCAGTGGTTTTATAGATCCATTTGGGCGAATAGTCAAAAAAACTCATCTCTTTACAAGGGATGTGCAATCTGAAAAAATCCCAATAGTTAAAAGAATGACAGTGTATGCAAGGATTGGCGATCTCTTTGGATGGGCATTTCTCGGATTTGCTGTATTTATGTTTATAATACTCAGATTTAGAAAGGAGAGAAATAAAGGTATAGATAAGGAGAAAAATAACCAATGAAAAGATATCTCGAAAGAAGCATATATTCTCATCCTGTAATAAATAAAATCATAAAAAAAAGAAAAAATGAAGATGTATTCCTTGTCGGTGGGAGCATTAGGGATTTTCTTATAGGAAGGAGGGTAAGTGATGTTGATATTGCAGTATCAGGAAGTGGGAAACTTTTTGCTTCAAAAATTGGAAGGTGCTTTAAACTTAAAGAGGAATTTGATGAATGGAGGGTTGTGCTAAATAATTACACGGTGGATGTTCTTGGACTTGGCGATAAATCTATTGAGGAAGACTTGACGAGGAGAGACTTTACAATTAATGCTATGGCCTATGACCTAACAAATGGCAAATTCTATGACCCTTTAAAGGGGGTCGAGGATATACAAAGAAAGATTATTCGTGTCTCGAGAGAAAAAAATATATTGGATGACCCCTTAAGGATTTTAAGGGGGCTTAGACTTTCTGTCGCCCTTAATTTTGAGATCGAGAGAGAGACAAAATTTCTATTTGTTAGATATGCTCAAAATTTAAATTCCTCTGCACCTGAAAGGATAAGACAGGAACTCTTATTAATGTTTTCTGAGGATAATAGTTACAGAGGTGTGCTGCCGAATGTTTTTGATATTATCTTTCCTGGATTTATAAAAATGGAGGAAATTGGTGGTGGGAGAGGCACAAATATTACCCTCCTCGAACATTCAATATTAACTGTAAAAAAGCTTGAAGAATTAATTAGAAATATAAAACCTTTTAAGAAGTTTGAAAATAAGATGAGGCCTTATCTTGAAAATAAACTTCCCTTACTTAAAATAGCAGCGCTTTTACATGATATAAAAAAGCCAGAAACTATATCATATGATGATACTGGATCGGTGCATTTTTACGGTCATGAAGAGAAAGGCGCGGAATGGTTTAGAAAAAGAGGAAAAGAGCTAAAATTTTCAAAGAAAGAGATAGATTATATTTCAATGATAATAGGCAATCATATGTGGATTCACCTCTTATCAACCCAGGAAATTCTAACAGAAAGGGCAAAACGGAGGATTATATTCAGACTTGGAGAAGATGTAATGGGTCTCATTCTTTTTTCTTTTGCTGATGCAGAGGCATCAAATGGCAGAACAACGGAGAAAGTAATTTATACAGGAAATGAAATATTGAAATATTACTTCCATAAAAAGAAAGACATCAGGCAGATAATTATGGGTAAGGACTTAATAAAATATCTTGGTTTAACACCTGGACCATACTTTGGGGAAATACTTAAAATGGTGCAAACTGCATATGAAGAAGGGGATATAAGGACAAAAAAAGAAGCTGTTGAACTGGCTAAAAGGATCGTAAAAGAAAGATACAAAAATAGTAATTTGTCAAACAATTTACGGTCTAAATCTTAATCTTTGTCGTCCTTTCCCTTATTAGTATTGACTTTTTAACTCCAAAATGTAAAATATAGCGATGAAATTTATAATAGTTTTTGATAACGAAGCAAAAAACAGAAAACTCTCGAAGGGTTGGGGGATATCCGTATTTTTTCCTGAGATACATCTGTTGATGGATACCGGCGAAAGCCCCGTCTATCTCGAAGAAAACTTTGACATCCTTGGAATAAAAAAAGAAGATATTGGATACGTATTTATTACTCATGAACATTGGGATCATATAGGTGGTATTGATGCAGTAAAAGGGGATAAGAGAACAGTATTTGTCCCTAAGGGATTCACTGATGACACCTTAGAAATGCTAAATGCAATGGATTTTAATGTCAAGGTTATTTCAGAACCAGGGGAGATACTTCCAGATATCTATTCAAGTGGTCCTCTTGGCGATGTTATTAAAGAGCAGAATCTTATTGTGGAAACCCAGAATGGTCTTTCAATATTTACAGGATGTTCCCATCCAGGCCTTAATAATATACTGGAAAACTCGAAAAGATTCGGGACACTGGTATTCCAGGTTACAGGTGGATTCCATCTCCTGGATAAAAATAAGCGACAGATAGAAGAGGTAATAAATACATTCAAAAAATACAGGGTTAAAAAGGTTGCCCCTATGCATTGCACAGGGGATCTTGGGAAAGAGATGTTTAAAGAGACGTATGGAGATGATTATATAGATTTGGGGGTTGGAAGTGAGGGGGAGGTATGAAAGTATTAATGCTGAAATCAAAGATTCATATGGCTACTATTACAAATAGAGTCAAATATTATGATGGTTCCATAACAATCGATAAAGATATTGCAAAAATGGCAGGACTAAGAGAGTATGAGAAGGTGCTTGTCGCAGATGTTAACACCGGAAATAGATTTGAGACCTACGTTATTTATGGGAGCAATAGAGAGTTTTGCATAAATGGAGCTGCTGCAAATCTGGTTAGAGTCGGCGATAGGATTATTGTTATGGCTTTTGGACTCTATGATTCTGATGAAGTGCAACCCCCAATTATTCTCAGAATGAATGAAAAAAACGAGGTTATATGAGCGTTCCTATATGGATAAAAGAAGGTATTGAAAGAAGAAGAGGCATAGAGGATGTAAAGAGTATTCTTCGCTTGCATAATCTCTACACCGTATGCGAGGAGGCAAAGTGTCCAAATATTGGTGAGTGTTTCAGGAAAAAAACTGCTACCTTTATGATTTTGGGCAATATTTGTACAAGAAATTGTAGATTTTGTGCAATTAAAACTGGGATCCCTGAGCCCCTTGATTTCGAAGAACCTAAAAATGTTGCTGAAGCTGCAAAAGAATTTGGTCTCGACTATATTGTAGTTACTTCTGTTACAAGAGATGATCTACCTGATGGTGGTGCGTATCATTTTGCTTTAACAATCAAAGAGATAAAAAAGTTGATTATTGGGAGTAGAGTAGAGGTGTTAATACCTGATTTTTTGGGAAATTTCCAATCCTTACAGACAGTCCTTTATGCATTACCAGATGTACTTAACCATAATGTGGAAACAGTTCCCAGGTTATACCCAGAGGTAAGACCTCTTGCCGTTTATAAAAGATCCTTGGCGGTGTTAAAAAATGCAAAAGAAATAAACCCTGAAATAGTTACTAAATCAGGAATAATGGTAGGATTGGGGGAGAAAGAAAGAGAAGTCAAAGAGGTGATAAATGACCTTGTAGATGTAAATTGCGATATTCTTACTATAGGTCAATATTTGCAACCTTCCATAAGGCATTACCCTGTGAGAGAATATGTACATCCCGATACTTTCAAAAAATATGAGGAGTATGCATATAGGGTGGGTATCAAATTCGTAGTTTCTGGACCTTTAGTAAGAAGTTCATACAGGGCGAAAGAAGCATTCTTAGGAGTAAAAAATGATTGATACAGGTCTGGTTAAAAAGGTATACAAGGATAATATGGCATCTGTAGCAATTAATTATGTATCCAGCTCAGCCTGCAGCACCTGTCCAATGAAATCAATCTGTGTAACATCCTCAAGGGTAATAGAAGTAAGGAATAAAATTGGTGCGAGTATTAATGACCAGGTCAAGGTCAAAATACCCGACAGAATTGGATGGAATACAGTATTTATTAACTTCACAATTCCAGTAATACTTCTTGTAGTAGGCGTGATTTTTGGGACTATTCTATTTCACAAGGATATATATGGCTTTATAGGTGGTTTAGGTCTTCTATTCATTTATTTTATTATTTTGATCCCCATTGAAAGAAGATATAGAAAATCTGCCAATATCCCTGAAATAATTGAGATAATCTAAGTTGGTGTCAGTCTCTAAATTTTAAATTTTACTAAAGACATAAAGGCGGGTAATATAGTCAAAATGTAGTCAAGACGCAAAGGAGGATATAAAAGGCAGGATACAGGAGACAGAATATAGCAAAGACAAACGACGAGACATAAATCTCATCTTTCTGGTTCATATATTTTTTTCTTTTTGCCATTCTATTCAGTCAGATGAGGTAGGGTCGATATAGAACGAAGAGCAAGGTAGGAGAAGTGGGAAGTAAAAAGACCGTGATTCGTGAATCGTGACTAAGGACATTAACTGCGAGATTCTCACGTTGCTACGCTCCTCAGAATGAGGACATTGGGGAAAGACTGTAAATCGTGAGGAAAGGCTTTTCTTAATAATAACCAGAATAGAAAAAATGGGAAATAAGAGAGACTAATATTTATGAAAATAGAAAAATAAGAAAGAGGGATTACAGGATCAGAGACTTTCCTTCTTTTGCGCCAAAAACCTTAGTTTTCTTAGAGCGCTCCTTTGCCTTTTTTACAATTAAATTGATCTCTTTATCGGTTCTGTTGGGGTCATGATGAAAAAGATAAAGGTTTTTTACACCAGCCTTGTTGGCAAACGCAACCGCACTCTCCCATGAAGAATGGCCCCAATTTTTATGGAGTGGTATTTCTTTTTTAAGGTACTGTGCATCATGCACAAGGATATCTGCCCCCTCAACAAATTTCAGATGATCTTTGATGGGAATGGTTGCAATATCTTGTGAATCGAGTTCGTTATCTGTCATAAAAACAAATGTCTTATTGCCTTCTTGAAATTTAAACGCATGTGTTTCAAGTGGATGATTTGTTCTTATGACAGTAATATGAATACCACCGATATCTATACCACCCTTGTTTATCTTTCTATAATCAATAGCTGAAGCAAGATTGTGAAATTCAACTGGAAAATACAAAAATTTCATCTGGCCAGAAAGGACCTTTATGAGTCTGCCAAATGTGGGAGAGGCACCATATATATGTATTTTGTACCCTTTTATGTATGCAGGAACAAAAAATGGGAATCCCTGAATATGATCCCAATGTGAATGTGTAATAAAAAGATGTATCTCCTTTATTTTTTCCTTAAGTAGTTTATCTCCAAGCTTTCTAATGCCACTCCCTGCATCAATAATAATTTCAGTTTTGTCCTTAAGCCTAACTTCTACACAAGGTGTATTCCCTCCATACACAACAGTATCTCGCCCAGGAGATGGGATTGACCCTCTTGTGCCCCAATATATTATTTCCATATAAATTTTATAATATAAAATTTAACTTTTGTCAAGCAAAAAAAAATTTCTTTTCACTTTTTTGCCTAATAATTGAACTTTAATACAGAAAAGTAATGGGATATGTTATACTTAGTTACTTGATTATTAAGTTATTACGATAGTATAAAATAGTTGGTTATCTTATCAGACTAAAATTTGACAAATAAAAAAAATTTTTTACTTAAGTAAAAAATTTTTTCGTTATTCTTATTATAAATATATGAATAGTCAAAAGGGATTTTATACATTGGTTCTTTGAGTTCTTTCTTTTGGTCTTCTA
>CAZQRW010000010.1:0-19903 GCA_964596115.1 uncultured bacterium | reverse complement strand
AAGACCGGGATTTAGAACACCAAAAAACAAACTAAAGACAAACGGCGAGATTTTCACGTCGTTTAACTCTTCAAAATGACCTTATCTGAATGGCAAGATAGTTTTTATCAATTGACATAATACCAAGTTTTGGTATATTTTGCTTATGAATATATTATTGTTAATCTTTTCACTAAGTACTGTTAAGGGTATCTATATTGAGGAGTTTTCGCTTAAACCAGGCGTAAAGGATAACTTTGTCGAGACCTATAAATCCTTGAATAGAAAAAATAGGATCATCACATCTGATTTTATCTTGAATACGGCTATTAATATATATGATTCCAGTCTGATTCTAATCGAGAAGAATAAAATTATTCCCTTATTGAAGGATATACTTAATGGTTTAATACCGGTATCGTATGGTATATCACAGGAGTATTTCAAAATAGCACTTGAACTTTTGAACGATTCTAAGGGAAATACAGAGATTGAACGCAGGGAGATTGCATTAGTTGACAGTTCGGATGGATTCCACAAATCCCCCCTCCTTGGAATTGATCTGGATTACTCCCAATTTAAAGTGAGGGGACATTATACACATTCTCCCAAACTTTCCTCATACTTTAAATCAATGATGTGGCTTAGTTCTATTAAATTACCCCTTGAAAAAGAGAATTTTCTTAAACTTGCACAGAGTGAAACCAGGGCATTGATAAATGCTAATGTTATAAATCTGTACGATTCCTTAAGTTCAATGATTTCTGATCTTGTTGGGCCTCCCGACGGTATAAATCCTTTAATTCTAAAAAAGTATCTAAATTCACCTGCCGTACTTGATTCTCTCAAGAAATATACCCCTAGGATTGAGCCTAAAGGCGGCCAAAAATTATATTTTTCTTTTTTCCCACAGAGATTTATATTTGACTCTTATGTGTTTCAGAGATTAACCTTTGATTATGTGGAGCATTTTACAGGTAAAAAGCCAGTCTTTACATCTGGTTTGACAGATGAGGGTATTCAGAGGGTTTTTCCAAGATCCCTGGATTTCTTTGCCGTTTTGGGTTCAAACTATGCATTGAACATTCTTAAAAAAGGTGGCGATACAGATTATGAAAATTATTTTGAGATGTTTAATAGACTGAAGGACTCTTTAGAAATTGATACAAGTATCGTTTATGGAAAGTTTCTAAACTCACTTAAGCGACTTTTAAATCCACAAGTAAAGTTTTTTTACGATAATTACAATTATAAACTCTTAAATACTGCCGGTGGACTCTGGACAGAGTTAAGACACTCAAATGTGCTTTATGCAAAACAAAGTTACTCTTTGCTAACCCTTTCACTAAGAAGAAAATTGCCTACAAATGTTATTGTTGAACCATTCATAGATATCTACAAGGAGTTGAAAGAAATTACCTTAAGTCTCAATGATATTTTCCCACGGGATGGTATATTGCAATTCAACCAGATACTCGATACCTTAATTGTCTGTTCAAAGGAAGAACTTAAGGGTAAAATACCTTATCAGCAAAATTTTCTCAAAAAAATTCCAGACATTATTGAAAAACTTGTTGGAGAGAGACCTTCAATAAAGGTCGTAGATGTCCATACGGATCCCAATACTGGTTATGTGCTTGAGGAGGCAATAGGTAAACCCTTCATACTGCAGGTAAATGTAAATATAGGTGGTGGCGTAGATGAGTACTTTGGTGGTGCTTATTCCTATTACGAGTTTAAACAACCTATTACTGATAGATTGAATGATAAAGAGTGGGAAGGATTAATTGATAGATATAAACCTGTTGACTGGATTGGAAGATTTGTGAAATGAGAGTTACGGGTGGACTCGAAAGAGGAAGGAAGATTTTTGCACCAAAAGACATCAGGCCTACTCTCGAAAAGGTCAGGGAAGCAATATTCTCTATGATTGATGTCAAGGGTAAAAGTTTCATAGACCTGTTTGCAGGTAGTGGAATGATAGGTATAGAGGCACTGTCAAGAGGTGCATCGGAGGTTGTTTTCGTGGAAAAAAGCCGAAGGCATACTAATTATATAAAAAGAAATCTGGAAAATCTTCTGTACAATAATTATAAAATCTTGAATAGTGACGCCTTTAAAGTGTGTACATGGCTTAAAAGGGAATTCGATATTGTATTTATAGATCCGCCTTATAACAAGGGTATTATCTCGAAGATACTTCTAAATATCTCCCTGATCATTAATAATGAGAGTGTTGTTATAGCCGAACACTATAAAAATGAACCGATCCTGCCTAAAAACTTCCAAATTGTTAAAGAAAAAAAATATGGAGATACAGTTATAACTTTTCTAAAAAAGGAGAGTTTATGAAAAGAGCAGTTTACCCAGGGACATTTGACCCTGTTACATATGGACATATCGATATCATCAAAAGGGCTGCAAAAATATTTGATGAATTGATTGTTCTTGTTGCTGTTCATAAAGGGAAAAAGACGCTTTTCCCAATTAGAAAAAGAAAAGAAATGTTAGAGGAGTCTATCAGACACATAAAAAATGCAAAGGTGGAAATTTATGAAGGGCTGGTCGCTGAATATATCAAAAAAAATAATATTCTGGCAATGATCAGGGGAATGAGGGCTGTTTCTGACTTTGAATTTGAATTCCAGATGGCACTTATGAATAGGCATATGTTCCCCGGGCTTGAAATTTTGTTTCTTTTCCCTGATGAGCAGTATACTTATCTCACTTCAAGTATAATTAAGGAGATTGCATCCTTTGGAGGTGATATTTCTCCATTTGTCCCTCCATTGGTAAATGAAAATATAAAGCGTATTTTTCATAAACAGGAGGAATAATGAAAGATATAAAACCATCAGCAATTTTTAATATACTTGAAAAGGTAGCTTCTCGAAAAAATAAAGGGCTTGAAATTGCTGTCCTTGCTGCAGGAGAGCCGGATTTCGATACCCCAGATTACATAAAGGAAGCAGCTATAAAAGCCATAAAGGAAGGTAAAACAAAGTATACACCTGTTTCTGGCATTCCAGAACTGAGACAGGCAGTGGTAGATGCAATAAAAAAGACTGAGGGATTGAATTATTCTCCAGAAAATGTGCTTGTCTCTTCTGGTGCAAAACAATCTATTTTTAATATACTCTTTTCTATTGTTGAAGAAGGAGATGAGGTCATAATACTTGTCCCATACTGGGTAAGTTACCCCGAAATGGTACAGCTGGCAGGAGGGAAACCAGTTTTTGTCCCCCCATCAAAAGATTTCAGTATTAATCTCGAAGAGATAAAAAGACATATAACACCGAAAACAAAGGCTATTATGCTTAATTCTCCCAACAACCCTACAGGTGTTGTTTATACAGAGAAAGAAATGAGAGAATTGGCTGATTTGATAAAAGAAAAGGAAATTTTTATAATTTCAGACGAAATATATGATAAACTTGTTTACGATAATACTAAAATATTCAGTATGGCGAAAATTCCACAAATGCGGGAGAAAACATTTATAATAAATGGCGTTTCAAAGACCTATGCGATGACAGGTTGGAGGATTGGTTGGGCAGTTGGACCAAAAAAATACATAGATAATGCAAAATCAATCCAGTCACATACGACATCCTGTCCATCATCTATCTCACAGTATGCTGCACTCGCTGCTCTTACAGTCAATAATAATGCAACTGAAGAAATGAGAGCGACTTTCGAAAAAAGGAGAAATCTTATGATTAAGCTCCTTAGAGAAATACCTGGGCTGAGTTTTCCCTATCCAAAAGGCGCTTTTTATATCTTTGTAAATGTATCAAAATACGATGGTGATTCTATACATTTCTGTAACATCTTGATAGATAATGGTCTCTCTGTTATTCCAGGAGTAAGTTTTGGCATAGATGGCTATATAAGAATTTCTTACGCCTCATCTTTTAGTGAAATTGGAAGTGGATTAGGACATCTCAGGGATTATATTAATTCCCGATGAAGTATTTTTTTGACTATGCAAAGATTTTTGTCCAGGGTGGTAGAGGTGGAAATGGCTGTGTAAGTTTTCGTCGAGAAAAATTTGTTCCAAAAGGTGGACCAGATGGGGGTGATGGAGGAAATGGTGGGAATGTTATTCTGTTGGTAGATAAAAACCTTAATACACTTAGAGATTTTCATTATAGAATTCACTATAAAGCAAGAAGAGGCCAAAATGGAAAGGGCAAGAATATGCATGGGAAAAATGGAGAGGATACTGTTATAAAGGTCCCTGCTGGTACCCTTGTATATGATGCAAAGAAAAACTTATTGTTAGGTGACTTGACAAATGATGGGGAATCTCTTGTTGTTGCAAAAGGAGGGAGGGGTGGACGAGGCAATGCAAGTTTCGCAACACCCACGAACCAAACACCGAAAATTTGCGAGGAGGGTAAAGATGGAGAAGCAAGATGGATAAAACTCGAGTTAAAATTGATATCAGATGTGGGTCTCGTTGGCTTTCCAAATGTCGGGAAATCAACGTTGTTGGCAAGACTTTCCAATGCAAAACCAAAGATAGCTGATTATCCTTTTACTACATTACAGCCCAATCTCGGCATAATGGAGGTTCACAATAAAAAAATAGTAATTGCTGATGTCCCTGGAATCATTGAGAATGCACACCTTGGGAAGGGTCTTGGGTTAGAATTTTTACGCCATATTGAGCGAACAAAAATACTTGTAATTTTACTTGATATAACAGATAAAGATGTGTATAATAATTATAATACGATAATAAAAGAAATGATGGAATATAATCCTGACATCCTGAAGAAGCCTATGATTGTTGTAATTAATAAGATCGATAAACTTAAAGAAAGAAGAGATTTTAATATGAAGGTGAAAACTATTCTTATTTCTGCCTTAAAGGGAACCAACATTGAAAAATTAAAAGAAGAAATATATAATACCCTCAGGGAAGGGAAGAATGGATGAGAAGGGTTTATCAAAACTCAAGGTGATTCTGGAATCTGGCGAACTAATTGACAGATTAGAAGCGTTAAAAGAAATTTCCTATATCGACAACACCAAAGCAAATTCTTTACTTTTTTCCGCACTTTCAAGTGATAGCTGGCATTTAAGGGATTTTGCTGCCAAATTGGTGGGCAGTAGAGGTGGAAAAGTTGTAGATAAACTTGTCAGTATGTTGAAAAGCGAAGTATGGTACGTAAGGGCTTCAGTAGCTCAAGCCCTTGGATATACGGGTTCTTTGCGAGCTGTCAAACCTCTTCTTAATCTCCTTGAAGATAGGAATCTAAGTGTTAGAGACAATGTGGTTGGGTCGCTTAGAAAGATAATAGAAGAAAATGGTTGGGGAGAAGTGGAAAATAAACTCTCAGAAGAAGAGATAGAAAAATTGAAGGGCGTTATAGAAATTTATGAATGAAGCTGATAACCTCTTAAAACTTTCCTACTCAAAACTCACTTCAAAAAAAATTACAAGGCTAATAACAACTTTTAATATAGACGAAATATTTGAAAAGGATTTATCTGAAATCAATAATGCCATAAACATAAAAGAAGAGGAGTGGGAAAATATAAAAAATATTAAAGTAGAAAAGGCTAAAAAGATTCTCTCTGATGTTGGGGCAAAAATTATTAACATTAATGATGAAGATTATCCTGAAAATCTTAAGAATGTAATTGACCCTCCTCCTATAATATATCTAAGAGGAGAGTTAAAACCTGAAGATTCCCTCGCCGTTGGCATAGTTGGCTCAAGAAATTGTACTGAATACGGTAGAACGGTTGCAAAAACTTTGGCAAAGGAACTTGCACCCTATGGCATTACGATAATTAGTGGTCTTGCCAGAGGTATTGATACTGCTGCTCACTTTGGTGCTCTGGAAGGGGGCGGAAGGACTATTGCTGTAATGGCAACGGGTATTGAGAGAGTATATCCTTCTTCTAACAGAAATCTTGCTTCCCATATAGTAAAGAATGGTGCTCTTGTTACTGACTTCCCCCCATTAACTTCGCCTATCGGTTATCATTTTCCTCTAAGGAATAGAATAATAAGTGGACTTTCCAACGCAATAATAGCCGTACAGGCAGAAAAAAGGAGCGGTGTATTTTCAACAGTTAGCTGGGCGTTGGATTACAATCGTGAGGTCTTTGCCGTTCCTGGAAACGTAGATATAAGACAGAGTAGGGGAACTAATAAATTGATAAAGATGGGTGCCTCAGTGGTTACCTCCTCAGAGGATATTCTTCAAGCCCTGAATATTTCCTCGAAAAAGAAGAATAATAAAGAGAAAGAGGAAGAAGTGCCCCTCTCCCTTCCCGGGGATGAAAAGATTATATATGAAATGCTTGGAACAGAGCCCATTCCTGTGGATGCAATCATTGAAATGACAGGTTTTACAATTCAGCATATTACTTCTGTTCTCCTTTTGCTGGAGTTAAAGGGTTTAATTAGAGAGGTAGGTGGTAAAAGATATATCAGGAATTTCGTATGATTGGAATTATTGATATCGGAAATACCCTTATCCATGCCGCTATCGGAAAGGGATTCGAAATTAAGGAAAGCCTTTTTACAAACAAAATAAAAGAATTAAAAGGATTTTTTGAAAACATTAAGGATATTCTTATTATCTCTGTAAGACCTTCTGTTGAGAACGATATAAAAGAGCAATTAGGTAAACGTAATTATATCGATTTCCCCTTAAATCTTTTGAATTATAATTATATTGGGACCCCAGGGGAAGATAGACTTGCAAATGGCCTTGCAGTTTCTTATTTCTATAAAATTCCTTCAATAGTTATTGATGCTGGCAGTGCAATTACAATTGATTTTTTTGATAAAGGTCCCAGCTTTAGAGGAGGTGCTATACTCTCTGGCTTGAGATGGTATCTTGACTCTTTAAATAGGGCAGAGTTAATCAATATCGAAGATATAAAACACATAGAGAAACCCGGAAATTCAACAAGAGAATCAATTCTCTTTGGTCTTTCCCTATATGTAGAAGGGATCAAAAACCAGGTTGTTAAGTTTAAACAACCAGTTGTTGTAACCGGGGGCAATGGCGTATACTTTATGAAAAAAGGCTGGAATTATGATCCATTGTTGACACTTAAAGGGGGTATTGTTGCCTATAACACACTCAGAAGATGAAACAATAAAATTAGGTGAACAAATAGGCAAGGAATTGGATAGACCTTTAGTACTTGCTGTGCGAGGAGAATTAGGTGCTGGTAAGACATTCTTTGTGAAGGGAATCGCAAAGGGACTTAATGTAGAGGTAGAGATAACCTCCCCTACGTTTCTTATAGTAAAAACATACCCAGGAAGAATGCTTTTACATCATATTGACCTTTATAGAATCTTCAGTATTAATGAGATTCCATTTATTGAAGAATATTTGTACTCTGAAGGAATCTGTGCTGTAGAATGGCCGGAAAGAATAGAAGAGATATTGCCTGAAAACAGAATTGAAGTGAAAATTAGCATTGTAGACGAACACTCAAGGAAAATAGAAATAGATGATTATAGGAATTGATTCATCCGGAATCTCAACAGGTATTACAATTCTCAAAAATGGCATAATGGAGTCTTTTTCTGCAGAGAATTCGGAGATTATCCCTTCTTTTTTAAAGGATAAAGGCATAAAGCCTGAAACGATAACAGCTATAGGAATAACTATTGGTCCAGGTTCATTTACTGCCCTAAGGGTTGGTCTTGCAGCTTCTAAGGGAATTTCCTATCCATTTCGAATCCCCATATATGGGATTGATACCTTTGATGGGATGATTTACCCTCTGAAAGACAATATTTACATACCCACCATTTATGCAAGAAAAGGTCTTGTTTATGCTACAATTATAGAAAAGAAAGGGGGAGAGCTTAAAATATTGGAGAAAGAAGGGGTATATAAAGTTGGGGATATTTTAAATTGGGACAGGGGCATATTCATTGGAAGTGGTGTAGAGGAAAATAAATTGGCATTTAAGGGGAAAAAGATTTTAGAGGGCATAAATATCTCAGAAGGAATTGCTATGATCGTGAAGGGCATTATGGAGGGTAAAAAAATACGAAATATTCTTAACCCTGTGATACCGAATTATCTATCTCCATCACTTGCTGAATCAAAGAGAGAGGGAAAAGGCATTATTTTTAGGGATATTTCACTGGATGACATAAGTGAAATTCTCGAAATAGAAAAATCTTCTTTCTCGGATCCCTGGGATAGTGATTTTTTTTATATGCTTATAATGAATAGAGATAAGTGTATTAATATGAAGGCAATGAAATTTGGAATACTTGTTGGATATACATTGGGATGTTTTGAGCAGAGGGGTTTCCATTTGATGAATATCGCAGTAAAGAAAGAATACAGAAGGGAAGGTATAGCAAAGTCCCTTCTTTATCAACTTATCAGAAGGGTTGAAAAAAATGAAAAATGTCTCCGAATATTTCTTGAGGTTAGAATAAACAATGAATCTGCAATTAATCTCTATAAGATGTTCGGATTCAAAATATTAGAGGTCCTAAAAGGATACTATAGTAACGGTGAAGAGGCAGTTATTATGGAGTTACCGCTAAGAAGCTATTAGTAAATGATGAATACTGAAAAAATCGAGGACGCCTCTTTAAACCCTGCTGCATTGGCATATTTGAACAATGCTATTATTTCTATGAGTGTGCAGGGAGACCAGGGAGAAGTATATTCCGGGAATAAAGTAGCTTTTGAAACCTCTGAAATTTTACCTTCTTATGTGGGAGTTGCATTCCCCGTTAAGGGAAAATACGGTTTTTCTCTTTCTGTATCCATTCCTTACAATGAATATGAAAGCACTCAGTGGATAGAAGAGACAACTATACAGCATCCTGAAGGAACAGGGAGATTCTACCGTTTTATCTGGTTAAAGCGATTCTATGCCTTTAATACGACAATGGCATTTACCATATTTATCTTTCTTTAATATATGGGAAAAAAGTAAAATAATCTTGTTTTTTATGATTGATTTTTAACTAATGAAAGCCTGTTGAGGATATATGTTCCCCGTGAAATAAAATTTATGGATTTACACTTAAAGGCTTCAATAGAGGAAATAATGCCCTTATTTTTAATCTTTAACTCAAGATTATAGAGTGTATCAATAGTATAAACGGGCCATCTTCCAATGTTAAAAATAGTTTCATTTCTGGGTAGGGGAGAGGCAATAAAACCTGCTTTATATCCACATTCTCTTACTGCCTCAATTACTTTTTTATTGTATAATCCAAAGGGGTACGAAAAGAATGCCATTTCTTCACCAATTAGATCTTCAAGGGTTTTTTTGGATAAGATAAGTTCTTCTGTTAATGATTTGTCATTTATTTTCCGCAAATCTGGATGTGTGTGGGAATGGGAGCCAAATACAACACCCATTTTATGAAGTTTGAGTATTTCGTCTCTATTAAGATGCCTGAATTTCTTTGAAATTGCAAGATCCCAGGAGTTTATTTTACCGAGATAATCACTCACCAAAAATACCAGGGGTCTAACATTGAAATCTTCTATTATGGATGGTAAGAACTGATACAATTCAGCAAAACCGTCATCAAAAGAGATAACAATACCGTCTTTCCCATAAATCCACTCCTCAATATTGATGAATTTGCCCCCTTTTTTCTTTAGAAATAAAAGATGTTTTCTAAATATATTTGGATGTATCACACCTCCAAAGGGTGAAAAAGTCCTTCCAATATTATGGTAAAGAAGGATTGATCTCATAGTAGAAATCTATAATTTGTTTTGCTATTTTGTCCCAGGAATAAAACTGTGCAGTTTTTAAACCGTTTTTCACAATCTTTTGACGCATCTTTTTGTTATCTAAAAGCGTTATAATACCCTCTGCAATAGCAGAAGGATCCTTAGGAGGGACAAGTATGCCATTTTCCTTATCTCTTATCACAATTCTATAGCCTGGAATATCTGATGCCAGAACAGGGGTTGCACTTGCCATTGCTTCTATTAACACAATCCCAAAACTTTCTGCACCTGTTGCAGGGGAAACAAAAATTTCTGCCCTCTTATAATATTCTGGTAATGCTTCTGGGGAAACAAAACCTGTGAAATGAATGGAGTTTTTTATACCATTGGGAATGTCCATCCTATATTTTCTATATCCCCCTCCAACGACAATGAGTTTTAAATTTCTACCCCTGTCCTTTATTATTTTAAATGCTTTTATCAGATATTTTAGTCCTTTTCTTTCTTCAAGTCTGCCCACGAATAGGACTGTCCCTTTTTGTTTTTTAAAATGGGGAGTAAATCTATCGATATCCACTCCATTGGGGATGATTCTGTAATCTCCGGGGAAATACTTTGAAAAACTTTCTTTTGCAGTTTCAGAAACTGCGATAGCACCATCAATTTTGTTAAAAAAGTGGAGCAGAGGTTTCCTGAAAACTTTAAATGGGATAGAACGGTCAAAGGTAGAGTGAAAGGTGAATATCTTTGTTTTTTCAGACATTTGAAGGGTTAGCAATGGATAAGTAGGAGTTAATCCACCATGAATATGATTCACATCGAATGAGTTCATAATTTTTCTTGCCTTAAGCAGATCGTGTCCAATTGTAACTCTTCCTACAGATTTATTCCACTGTATGGATACACCCATTCCCAATCTTATCACCCTTCTCTCATCAGGTTTAAACCCACCAGGGATTTTACCAGTTAATATTCTTACGTAATGGCCCATCTTTTCAAATTTATTGGCAATATGATAGATATGCTCACTTACGCCACCTATATGCGGATAATAAAGATCACTTATTATTAATATTTTCATTCCATACTCTCTCAAATACAAACCATTGATCTGGATATTTTGTTATCTCCCTTTCAAATACATTGATTATTTTTTGCATTAATCCCTCTATACTTTCGTTTTCAGGATAGATAGGTGGAAAGATATATCCATAATATCCCCTTTCTTTACGGACCATAAAACCAATGCAAATTGGAGCACCAGATTTTTTTGAGATGTATGCAGGTCCGATAGGCAATTTTACGTTTTTACCAAAAAATCTGAATACTCTTCCAGTACCAGAAATATCCCTGTCTGCTATAAGCGGTATCACTTTATTTTTTTTAAGAAGGCTTAAAATGTTAATTGCTATATTCTTTTCTTCTAATCTAATAACTTTTGGACCAAATTTTTCCCTATACTTCCTATAAAAATTAAAAAACCTCATCCCTGGGCCCTTCGACTCTGCAACAACAAAAAGAGGATAACCACGTGATGCAAGATAAGGCCCTGCAATCTCCCATGCACCAAGATGGGCACCTACTAATATGAGCCCTTTACCTCTTTTTAATCCCTTGCCAAGGTTATCAATTCCCTCTCCCCTTATATACGTGCCCCAGTTATTAGCAGTGATATTGGGTATATTCAATATATCCTTATATACATAACCAAAATTAAGGAAGGTATTTTTAATAAGCCTCCAATCTTTTTTGCCTGTTATTATCTCGATATTTTCTTTAACAATATTACGTCTTTTTTTATCCAGAATATACCATAGAAGGGATAGAATCTTTGCGATCATATCCGCAGTTTTTTCAGGTATGAATTTTAGTAGGGCAGTGGCAATTACCATCAGGAAGGGCATCATAATTAAATTCCAGTAGAGCCAAACCCTTGAGTTCCTCTCTCTGAACCACTGATATTTTCTACTTCAATAATTTTAACCCTTTCGATCTTTGAAATAACCATCTGTGCTATTCTGTCGCCCTTTCGAATATGAAAATCCTTATCTGAAAAATTAAATAGAACAATTTTTATTTCTCCTCTATAGTCAGAATCTATGGTTCCGGGGGTATTAAGAACACCAATTCCATTATTTGCAGCAAGGCCACTCCTTGGTCTGACTTGTGCTTCATATCCAGGGGGGACTTCAATTATTAATCCGGTTGGAATTACTGCAAATTTACCTGCCTTTAAAAGAGAATCAATAGAAGAAGAAAGGTCAAAACCTGAGGCGCCCTCAGTTTTATACTCAGGTAAGATAATATCTTTTCGTATCCTTTTAACCTTCAATTTTAGCATATTCTTTGAGACCAGCTTGAAGTATTCGCATTGCATCCTCAAGTGCCCCACCGTTCAGTACAAATGCAATTCTTACTTCATCTTCGCCTTTCCCACTGGTTGCATAAAAACCATTTGCAGGTGAAAGCATAGTTGTCTTTTTGTCTACATTGAAATCTGTGAGCATCCATTTTATAAAATTTTCACTATTTTTTACAGGTAGTTTAACAACAGTGTAAAATGCACCCTCAGGCTTAAGGGTGAATGCACCCTCTATTTTTTGAATATAGTCAAATACTATATCTCTTCTTTCTTGATATTCCTTTATCATAGAAGGCATAAATTTTTTCCTGTTCTTGAAACCAGCAATAGCACCCAGTTGCTCAACAGTAGGAGGGCATAATCTTGCCTGTCCAAATTTCAAAATGGTATTCCAGAGTTCTCTATTTCTGGTAACAATATAGCCTATTCTTGCTCCACAGGCACTAAATCTCTTCGAAATACTGTCAAGCATAACTGCTCTTTCGGAAATTTCTGTAAATTCGAGGATACTTGTATGTTTTCTACCATCAAATGTGAATTCCCTGTAAACTTCATCGGACAAGACCCACAAATCGTATTCAAGAGAGATATCCACGATCGTTCTCATTTCTTCTTCTGTATATATTGTTCCCGTAGGATTGTTTGGAGTGCATATAAGAATTCCTTTAGTTTTTTTTGTGATCATCTTCGTTATGTCCTTTTTTGGAGGTAAATGGAATCCATTTTTCACAGAAAGTGTAACGGGCACTAATTTTACAGATGCCATTGAGGCAAATCCATTGTAATTTGTATAAAACGGCTCAAATACTATTATCTCATCCTCTGGATCAGCAATTGCCTCCATAGCAAAAATGATTGCCTCGCTCCCTCCAGTAGTAATAAATACATCATTTGGAGAAACTTCTATCAAGTAATCCTCTTTTAGGTATTCTGCAATTGCAATTCTTAATTCTTTTAGACCCTCTGAAGGACCGTAAGGCAAAACCTTTTTATCAAATTGTTTTATAGCATTGAAAATAGGTATAGGCGTAGGAATATCCGGTTGACCTATATTCAGATGGTAAACCTTTATTCCTCTCTCCTCAGCCGCATTTGCAATAGGTATAAGGCGCCTAATAGGCGACGCAGCTATAAAGGTGCCTCTTTTTGAGATTTTCATCTTACCTCCTTTTTATAGCTTTCAACAGCCTTAATGAGAAGGTGTAAACCTTCTTGAAGTTCATCAATGGAAAGATTATAGTAATCTATTACAAGAAGATCTTTGCCCTTCTTACCGTCAATAAGTAGTTTAGATAAAGGGAGGGCAAAGATAGTTTTATTATCGACCCTGAAATCACGAAGAAGATAATTAACAAAATTGTCGGCATTGTCAATAGCTAGTTTCAAAACAACGGAAACCCCCGCTTCAGTCCTCATTGAGAAAAGTTCTTCTGAGTCTTCTACTATCTCACCTATCACCTCTCTTTTTTCAGATAAAAGTTCCTGAGCCTTTTGAATCCTTTCAAGAGATGAAGAAACCACACCTGCTGCAATTGACATTTCTTTATCTGTCATAGAAAAAAGTGAATCCCTAAAGGATTTTATAACAGGTGAAAGACCATTCCCAACATTTATAAAAACAATTTTTGAGGAACCAAAATAACTTGCAAAGGTGTCTATAGATATTGCCATTGGATAGGTTTTGACAAGGTTATTAAGGGAAGGAACATCTTTTTTTGTTGTAAATCGGTAGGTTTCGTCTGATATAACTAAGCTATTGTAATTCATAGCGATAAATAGCATTCTTTCCATCTCTTCTTGAGAGTAAATAGTCCCTGTTGGTATCTGGGGGTTAGAGTAAAAAAGAACCTTCATCCTTGGCGTTATCTTTGGCTCGATTACATCTCTGAGAGGTATTTTAAATCCATTGGAAATAAATGTTTCAATAGGAATTGGTCTAACCCCAACGAAATCAAGAAGTCCTCTGAGAGAGTAGGGGAGTGGTTCCGGTATTACTATTTCATCATTTAAATCCATAAAAGTAAACAAAAGTACAGATAATGCCGATGTATAATCAGGAAAAATGATGGTTTCAACCTCCTGGGGAATGTTAAAACTTTCTCTATACAAGTTTACAAGCTCAAATTCAGTGTGAATCGGGAGTGGTTTAGTATCCGTCTTTTTTACTGGATTTAATGAGTATAGATTTATTAATTCAATCCCTTCTTTTCTTATATTTATTAGATCCCTGAGATAAAAAAACAAAGGTGGTTTATTCATTATAAACGCCCTTCTGGAAGTTTTTTTATTACCAAATAACATCTTTCACGCTCCCAACAACATTTAAATGATAATTATCTGTTTGAAGAAGTTCATCTTTAAGTTCGTTTACTTCATCCATTGTTATACTGTTAAGTTCCTTTACAAATTCATCAGCAGATTTTATTTTTCCTGTATAAAATAGCTGCTTAAAATTGTATGATAGTTTTGTCTCAAGCGCTTCAAGACTAAGTAATAGAGAACCTTTTATTCTATTTTTGACCCTTTCGAGGTTTTCTTTATCAATGGTAAAATCATTGAAGATATTCTTCAGTAATTTCAGAGATTTGTTTAGATTCTTTTTGCTCGTAGAAAAATATACCCCGAAGATCCCTTTTTCTTTATAAAGATTTGCAAAGGAAGTAATTGAGTAAACCAAGGGGTTTTCTTCTCTGAATTTCTGAAAAAGAAGGGATGACATCCCAGAGCCAAGAACGGTATTTACTATTAGAAGGGGAAGTCTTCTCTTATCTGCATATGGGAATGCGGGCCTTGATACGGCAACGTATACTTGATGCAGATGTTTTTTATTTGAAATGTTTATAATCTTACTGTTGTTTTGTGGTGTTAGTTGCTTCCGATAGGAGTGATTTTTCGCTTCTGTTTTTGCAGGGAGGATTTTATTAAAAAATTTTAATAATTCATTACTCTTGAAATTACCAGTAGCCGAAATAATAAGATTTTCTGGAGTATAGTGTTGCTTCCAGTAACCCAAAATATCCTTTCGAGTAAGGCTTCTGATACTTTCTATTTTACCTTCAACCGGTAGCGCTAATGAAGAATCAGGCCCAAAAACGGCTTCATATGCCTTTTGGAGCAATGTATGATCGGGTGAATCCATAATGCCTTTTATTTCTTCATAGATTACAAGTTTTTCATTCCGAATTTCCTGCCAGTCAAATGAAGGATAGAAGACAAGGTCTGTAAGTATATCAAGAAGTATTTCTTTATCCTCGGTTAAAACTGCTCCGTAATAACTGGTATATTCCGTAGAGGTGAAGGCATCCAGGAAACCACCCTTATTTTCAATGATGGTTGAGATACTTCTACCAGAGTAATTTCTGGTGCCCTTAAAGGTAGAATGTTCAATGAGGTGAGAAATGCCATTCAGGTCTTTATTTTCATCAACAGAACCTGCCTTTATGTAGAAGGCAACATAGATACTCTTTGCAGATGGAACTGATTCACTTACAAGAGTTGCGCCTGATTTGAGTTTCTGTATGGAAATTTTTTCTTCTTTCATATTAGCCATAAGGAAGTTTAAGACAAAGTGAAGAATTGTCAAGTGCTGTAATTTTATGTATTTATAATGAATATGGGCAACAATTTACGGATATTAAAATGTCTGATAATATATATTATGTAAACTTATATATTCAAATAACTGTTATACCTTTTTATCACACCCTACTCAGTTTCCATAAAGTTAATCTATTTAGAGACAACTATGTTGAGAATCCTATCAGGTACAAAGATAACCTTCTGGAATTCTCTATTGGTAGTGAATTTCTTAACTGAATCAATTTGTTTTGCAAGTTCTAACACAGATTCTTTAGAAGAACCAGCTGGCATGTTAAGTCTCCCACGTAATTTACCATTTACCTGTACAACTATTGTTACCTCTTCTTCTTTAACTGCATCTTTATCGTACTCTGGCCATTCTTCTAAAAAGACGCTATCTTTCGTACCAAATTTTTCATACAATTCTTCTGCAATAAACGGTGCAAATACACCAAGCAACAGTGTGAATTTTTTTGCTGCATATATATATGTCTCGTCACCCTTTTCATTATATTTACTGAAGGTGTTAAGGCATTCCATTAAAAAAGCTATTGCAGTATTAAATTTCATATTCTCTATGTCTATTGTTACAAGCCTAACCGTCTCTTCTATCTTTTTGTACAGTTCAGAGTCTTTGTTTGGAGTAAAACTTCCCTTTTTAAGATAGGGATTCAAAAGCCTATAGACCCTGTCAAGAAATCTCTCTGCTCCTCTCACCCCTTTTGCCGACCATAGAATTTCCCTTTCAGGAGGCGCAGAAAATAGCATTGCGATCCGCGCAGCGTCCACACCGATAGAATCCATTAGCTTAACAGGACTTATGACATTTCCCTTTGATTTTGACATAACATCTCCATTTTCATCCAGTACCATTCCATGGTTAAACAGACCCAGCGAAGGCTCATCATTTTTCAAGAACCCAAGCTTATATAAAAATTTGTTAATAAACCTAAAATATATTAAATGACCTGTAGCATGCTCTACCCCACCAATATATAAATCAATTGGATGCCATTTATTAGCCTCTTTTTTATCAAATATTTCTGTATCATTATTAGGATCATAATATCTTAGATTATACCAGGCAGAATCAACGAAAGTATCCATTGTGTCAGGATCCCTGTGTGCAGGGCCCCCACACAGAGGACATTTAATATTGTAAAATTCTTTACTGTCAGCCAAAGGTGAACGTCCTGAAGGAAGAAAGTTAACAGTAGAATCATCAGGTAAAAGAACAGGAAGGTCCTTCTCGTCAACGGGAAAAACACCACATTTATCACAATGGATCATAGGAATCGGGGCTCCCCAATACCTTTGGCGTGACACCAACCAATCTCGGAGCTTATAACTGGTTTTTGGTCTTCCCTTCCCTATTTTCTCGAGATATTCTGTGACCTTTTTCATACCATCTTCTGATTTAAGACCACTAAATTCTCCGGAATTTGTCATAATACCGTAACCCTCAAATGCCTGGTCAAGATCTTTTGTAATTAAATTATGATCTATTGGTCTAACCACAACATGAATAGGAAGGTTATATTTTTTAGCGAACTCGAAATCCCTCTGATCATGAGCAGGGACCCCCATTACAGCCCCTGTACCATAACTTGAGAGCACATAATCTGCTATAAATATTGGGATTTTTTTCCCTGTAATTGGGTGAATTGCATATTTGCCTGAAAACACACCTGTTTTTTCGTGTTCTTCACTTGTTCTATCTATTTCGCTCAATAGTAAGGCGTTATGTATATATTGTTTAACTTCTTCTTTAACAATAGACCTCGCAAATGGATGCTCCGGGGCAACAGACATAAAGGTAACGCCAAATATAGTATCTGCCCTTGTTGTAAATACGCTTAATTTTTTGCCTGTTTCAGTCTCGAAGTCTATCTCTGTACCCACACTTTTGCCAATCCAGTTCCTCTGCATAATTTTTACATTTTCTGGCCATCCATCCAGGCGATTTAGACCCTCAAGAAGTTCTTCTGAATAAGCAGTAATCTTAATATACCATTGTTCCATTTCCTTTTTAATAACAGGTGTATTGCATCTCCAGCATTTCCCACCTATTACCTGTTCATTTGCAAGAACCGTTTTGCAATTCTCACACCAATTTACAAAGGAACTCTTCCTGTAAACTAATCCATTTTCGTAAAGCTTAATGAAAAGCCACTGAGTCCACTTGTAATATTTGGGGTCAGCAGTAATAACCTCTCTTTTCCAATCATAGCTTATTCCAAGCCTTTTTAGTGTACTCCTTGAATTTTTTATGTTACTATAGGTCCAATCCTTAGGGCTTACACCTCTTTTAATAGCGGCTTCCTCTGCAGGTAAACCAAAGGCATCCCAACCGAATGGATGAAGTATATCATACCCTTTCATCTTTTTATATCTCCACACAACATCCCCAATGGTATAATTGCGGAAATGCCCCATATGAATATCTCCAGATGTATATGCATACATCTCTAAGAGATAATATTTCTTCTTTGGATTTTCTGGTGTTTTGAAAAGATTTATCTTTTCCCACGTTGCCCGCCATTTCTCTTCTATTTCTTTAAAATTATATACTGCCATATTCTATGATGATTTACCCTTGAGTTCTTCTATTTTTCTCTCAAGCTCTATTAATTCTTTTCTTTTAGCCTCTATCCTTGCGGAAAGGGCTATCTCTTCTCTTCTTTTGGCAACAATTCTCTGAGTTAATTCTACTTCCTGTTTTTTCTTTTCTTCAACCCTGCTTTCAATCTCATCTTCTCCAATTATATTTGAGATCAATACCTCTTCTTCGCCCTTAGGAGTAACTTTAGCCCTTTCTTCAATCTCTTTTTGAATAGATGCTAATTCCTTTTTTTTCTCTTCAAGACTTGCGTTCAATTCTTCTAATTGTTTATTTATTGATTCTACTGCTGATTTCTTCTCACTGATTTTCATATATTCTTCGTTGACCTTATTAATTTCTTCTTCCTTGTCTTTTATTTCCTTTTCTATATCAGCCATTTCTGTTTTTTTCTTTTCAATAATTTCTGACAGATTAGTCTCCTCCTCATGAAGACTGCTAACAGTATCCTTTAAACGTTCAAGTTCTTCTTGTAATTTTTCAGATGATGCAACAGATTTACCACCTCCCTTTGCAATAACTAATCCAATCAAGAAGAAGATTACAAAGGCAATTCCCCCAAACATAACATTATCCATTGGATTTTTTTGGGCTGTAGGAAATACTTTCGTTTTTGAAAGCCCAATATGGACTTCACCAACTTTTTGCCCTGCTGACATTACAGGAACCCCTATATCTATATTATCCTTATTCTCTGTAATCTTTGAAGATTTACCTGGCAATACAGGACCTGTAAATTTCTGTAAAACCTTTGCTGTATCAAGATCAGCCAGAATAGTTTCATCATTAGAAATTATAGTAATATAATCGCTCCCAGTAATCTTTTTTGAAAACATCGATAAAATAGTAGAGGTTACTATCTCATCTTCGTCAGAAACACCGTCCTTTACAATATAAGATAGGAGATCAGCGGTATGCACCCACGAGCTTATAAACCTGTCTTCTAATATCTTCGAAGTGTTATTGGTAGGTTTCATTTCTTTATAATAGAAAAGACCGTAAACAATAACGAATCCAGCTATACCAAGAATAAGTGCTTTTTTTAACATATTAACCCCCTTTTTCTCCATTAAAAACAGCGATATATTCTAAGATAAAATTATCTTTTCTTATATCCATTATTTCCTCCAGGTCTGGTAAGCAATTGCAAGTGCACCGAGCGATCCTGCTATCATACTCATTACCCTCAGAATGTCGTATAATTTAGAAGTCGCAGATTGAGGAATTATAACAATATCGCCTGGAAAAAGTATTGCTAAACTATCCGCCTTCCCCTTCAGTATTTTAGAAATATTAATAACTCTCACTTTACCCTCTGCACGTATAAGTTTAACCCTGTTGAGATCAGCACTTGGCAATGGACCTCCTGCAAAGGAAATGGCTTCCAGGATATTTGTATTTGGTGGAACCTGAAAAATACCAGGGTTTCTGACCTTGCCCCAAACCTGGATATACACGAAAGCCGCTTTTTCCTCTGCAGATAAATTACTTGAAATAGCAGAGTAATTTACTAATAATATTAAATATATCATAATTCATTTCATTATAATTGAATTTTTATTTCTGTCAAGCAAACGATTTGCCTCATTAAAAATCAACATGATATATAATACGTTGCCTCATTTAAAAATCAACACGAAAATAGTAAAATATATCTCC
>CAZQRW010000009.1:0-39583 GCA_964596115.1 uncultured bacterium | reverse complement strand
AGACACATTATCACATTATCAAATTATACCCCCTGAGTTAAAGTTTGATACGTCTTAATCTAAGTGAATTAGTAACCACATTTATGGATGAAAATGCCATAGCAACCTCTGCAATAACAGGATGAAGAAATCCCAACACTGCTACAGGTATTGCAACAATGTTATAGAAGAATGCCCAGAATAGATTCTCTTTAATCTTTCTAAATATGGCATTGGAAAGCCTTATTGCGCTTACCACCGATGTGAGGTCTCCTTTTACAAGTGTGATATCTGACGCCTCAATAGCAATGTCTGTACCTGTGCCTATGGCTATACCCACATTAGCCTGACTGAGGGCTGGTGCATCATTTATGCCATCACCGATCATTGCAACCATACCCTTTTTTTGAAGTTTTTCTATTTCTTTCTGTTTCTCCTCTGGAAGTACATTAGATAATACCTGCTCAATGCCCACCTTTTTTGCTATGGCTCTGGATGTCCTTTCATTGTCCCCTGTTATCATAACCGTATTATAACCCATCCCCTTAAGTTCGGAAATTGCAGTTACAGAATCCCCCTTCAAAGTATCTGCAATACCAAGGATACCAACAACCTTCCCGTTAATTCCTACCAGTATTACTGTCTTCGCCTCATCCTGAAGACGCTGAACGTCTGCTTTTACACTTGAAATCTCTATACCTTCTCTCTTCATTATATACTCATTTCCTATAACGACGCTCATATCCTGTATTTTCCCTTTGATTCCCATGCCTGACACAGCTTCAAAACCCTCGGGATCTATAAGATTGATATTTTCTTTTTTTGCAACATTCAGAATTGCAGATGCAAGAGGGTGCTCTGAACCCTTCTCCAGCGAAGCCGATATTGAGATGATTTCTTTTTTATTATATCCACCAAATGATAAAACATCTGTAACCTCAGGCTTACCCTTTGTGATCGTCCCTGTTTTGTCAAATACTATTGTCTTTGTACTTTTGAGGGTCTGGATCGCCTCCCCGGTCCGAAAAAGTATACCATTCTTTGCACCGATGCCTGAACCTACCATTAAAGCAGTAGGTGTTGCAAGTCCAAGGGCACAGGGGCATGCAATTACAAGTACTGCAACGGCTGCAAATACCGCAAGGGAAATCTTACTGATATTTAAACTGATCCAGGGAATATATGAAGATACAAGGGAAAGCATATTGTGAAATGGGCTCGGGAATAACATCCAAATAAGAAAAGTAATAATAGAAATTATAATAACAGTAGGGACAAAGTATGATGTAACCTTATCCGCAAATGCCTGGATTGGCACCTTTGTTCCCTGACATTCCTCAACAAGTTTGACCACCTGGGAAAGAAATGTGTCTTCACCTATCTTTGTAGCTTTCACCCTTAAAAGCCCCATTTGATTGATCGTTGCACCAATCACCTCATCTCCCTTTTTCTTCCGAACAGGCATAGATTCGCCTGTTGCCATGGATTCATCCACTGCACTTTCACCTTCTATTATCACTCCATCGGTAGGTATCTTTTCCCCGGGTTTTACAACCAAAACATCACCTATTTGCACATTTTCTATAGGAATTTCTTTTTCCTCTCCATCAACAAAAACTCTCGCTGTCTTAGCACCCATCTCAAGTAGTTTTCTAATCGCCTGCGAAGCCTTTCCTTCTGCAGAAGATTCAATGTATCTTCCAGTAAGATGCACTGCCATAATCATTGCTCCTACACCTGCAAAACTCTCAATCTGGAAACCAAAAATCTTTAATAAACCGGTGAAAAATGCTGCAAGTGTACCCATCATTATAAGGACATCCATATTCGTACTTTTGTGGAATATTGATTTAATCGCACTGATATATGTTTTCTGGCCTGTTAAGCCCAGAACCAGAGCAGAGAGAAAAACCTCTATGTATAGATAAGTCGGGGTTTTCAGGCCAAACCCCATTTTCATGACCATCAGAATAATAATAGGTACTGTTATCACCCATGCGATTATTAGTCTCTTCTTTGCCTCTTTTGCCACGAGAAGTGCTCTTTCATCCCCATATTCCTTGATAACACTATATCCTGTCTCTTCTATCGCTTTTATCAATTCTTCTTTTTTTATTACCTTTGGTTCATAAGTAATAAGTGCCTCTTCAGCAGCAAAGTTTATATTTGCATCCCTTACGCCTTTCTTCCCCTTTACGTGTTTTTCGATTGTTTTTGCACAGGCTGTGCAGCTCATACCTCCAATCCTCAATTGAACTTTCTCCGTCTCTTTTGATTCTTCCCTCTGTTTTTCCTCCGTCTTTTCTAATATCTTGCTTTTCTTTCTTAGATAAAACTCAGGTTTTTTATGAACTTCTCATAACAATTAGAATTACAGAAATAATATTTTTCCCCTCTATAAATACAGACGGCAGGCGCTGTTTCTTTATCTATCTCCATTCCACAGACAGGGTCTATGTAACTCTTCATATCTCTTAGAATTTGAGTTATAATAGGCTTGAAGCCTGCTCCTTTTGAAATCTTGTTGTTCAAAAATTTTAGAAAAAAGAATGAACCAATAAGAAAAACTATCCCCCCTCCAAATCCAGCAAGTTCACTATTGACAAAAATCTGAACCAGAAGAAAACCTGCTATAAAAAATACAACTGGGAGAATAAATAATAAAAGCCCTGCCTTTAATGAGATACTTGTCCTGACACTTACCTTAACGGTGTCACCCTTTTTGGCATCTAGTATATTTTCTGCCTCTATAATATTTCTTCCAGCGGCATTAGGGAAACATATTCCTTTTGCCAAACATCCAGAACAGGTTGTTTTCTGAGGAATCTCTACCGTTGCAATCCGATTTTTTATCTCTGTTACCTTTCCAATATCTTCTACCATACCTCCCCCCATTATTCCTTGGTTATGATATCTTTAAGGCTTATCTTTTTTAGGTGAGATGCAATAGAATCTCTCAGTTCTTTCCAGACCTTTCTGGCAGCACATTTATCTGAATAATCGCATAGAGCAGAGTTTTCGATACATTCAATCAAGATTGGTGGATCCCCAAGAACGTCAAGTATCCGAAACATTGTCAGATCTTCAGGGGACACAGCAAGCATATACCCTCCATCTGGTCCCCTGTAACTCCTCACAATCCCTGCTCCATGCAATATCGATACAATCTGTTCAAGATATCTCTTCGGAATACGCTGGGCATCCGATATCTCTTTAATAGAGACTACCTTTCCCTGGTTTTTTGCCAACTCTATAAGAAACCTTAATCCATATCTTGCCTTTGTTGATATTCTCATAATTTCTCCTTTCCCTATCGGTTTACTGTAATATAACAAATTCTATAAATTTGTCAATGGACTTATTACAAAAATTTTTTTTAACCTTAATTCGTGCCTAATAGCTACTTTAGTCCTTCCGTGTCTCCGTTTACAGAAATAACCATCATAAAATTTGGGTTTACAAAAAATAAAACTATGTTTATATTTTCAAAAAGATGGTAATCTGAAAACGGAGGTGTATATGAAAAATAAGTTTAGAGAAATTGTGCCAGAGGAGATATTGGAAAGTGCCTTCAAGCTCATTGGTAACGATTGGATGCTAATAACATCAGGAACCAAAAAGTCATTTAATACAATGACTGCCAGTTGGGGAGGGCTTGGTGTACTCTGGGATAAAAACATATGCCTTTGCTTTATAAGACCCCAAAGATATACATATAAGTTTATGGAAAAATATAAATTCTTTACGTTTTCATTTTTCCCGGAGCGTTACAGAAGTGTACTTGATTTTTGTGGTAACAACTCTGGAAGAGATGTGGACAAAATAAAGGCAACAGGAATTACCCCAGCTGTGGGGAAAACTGGCGCAATCTATTTCAAGGAGGCAAGATTAGTTATTGAATCAAAAAAGATATATTTTGACGATCTAAATCCTGGACACTTTCTTGAAAAAGACATCTTCGAAATCTATCCAGAAAAGGGCTATCACAGGATGTATATTGGAGAAGTGATGCATTGTCTCATTAAATGAAAAGGAGGTATCAGTGATAATGTTCTTTTTATTTTCAACGATTCAAATTGGAGGAAATGTGGAAATCAAATATCCGCAAACAAAAACAGTTAACGTTGTTGATACTCTATTTGGAGTAAAAATACCAGATCCATATAGATGGCTTGAGAATATTGATTCTCTAGAAGTACGAGATTGGATAAACAAACAGAATGATCTAACAATGAGAATCCTCAGATCTCTGCCCGAAAGAAAAAATTTGATAAAGGAATTGAAGAAACTATTTGATGTTGAATCCATCTCTCTTCCTATCAGGAAAAAAGACTTTTATTTTTATTACAAGAGAGAAAATCTTCAAAATCACAGTATTCTCTATATGGAAAAGAAGGAATTAGATTTTAAGAGGAGTCAGGTTATCCTTGATCCAAATAAATTCAGTAAGGATGGAACTGTTGCTCTGGACTGGGCTTATATCTCAGAGGATGGAAGGTATATAGCTTATGGTAAGTCAAAGGGAGGAACTGAAAATAGCACACTCTACGTACTTGATGTGAAAACAGGAAAAAATTTAAAAGAAAAAATCTCAAATACAAAATGGGTCTCATTTGCCTGGCTTCCAGATAATTCTGGTTTTTATTATTCGATAAACATGGTGAAGAAAGGATTTAAACCTTTTATTTACTTCCATAAATTAGGGGATGATTATAATAATGATAAGTACATATTTGGTAAGGGTCTTCCAGAAGATGTCCTCCCTGAAATTAGCCCATCCTCCAATCATAGATTTTTATTCCTTTCTGTAAGCAAGGGCTGGACAAAGAACGATTTATACGTAAAGGGCATAGAGCCTGGAGATGATTTTATTCCGATTTCAATAGGCAAAGATGGCATTTTCAACGCCGATGTGCTCAATGATAAAATAATAATTTATACTACGTATGGTGCCCCAAGAGGAAGAATACTGTCAGCACCTTTAAATAGCCCTGGAGAGGATAACTGGAGAGAAATCATTCCCGAGAAGAAAGCTGTTATTCAGGGCTTCCACATATACGGCGGGAGGATTCTGATAAGATTAAAACAGGATACCTTTACAAGGCTGCTTATCTACTCCAATGATGGTATATTTCTTAGGGAGATAAGCCTTCCTGAAATGGGTACGGCATATACATCTGGTAGATGGAATTGTGATACAATCTATATCAGTTTTCAGAGTTTTTATTATCCACCTACGATATTTTCTTATAATCTAAAAACAGGAGAGATGAAAAAAATATGGCAGATGAAAAGTGGAATAAATATGGATGATTATACAGAGAAGCTTGTATTTTACCTTTCAAAGGATTCTACAAAAATCCCGATGTATATCATATATAAAAAAGGAATTAAGCTGAATGGGAAAAATCCTACGCTACTCACAGGCTATGGGGGATTTGGATTAGGAATTTCACCTCATTATCAAAAGAATATCCTCCCCTGGCTCGAAAGAGGTGGGGTATTTGCAACACCTGGTATAAGAGGAGGAAATGAATATGGGGAGGAATGGCATAAGGCTGGTATGCTGGAGCATAAACAGAATGTCTTTGATGACTTTATTGCAGCAGCGGAATACCTTATTGATAAAAAGTATACATCACCCGAAAAACTGGCAATCTCAGGGGGAAGCAATGGAGGGCTTTTGATGGGTGCTATGATAACCCAGAGGCCTGATCTCTTCAGGGCAGTTTTATGCCAGGTGCCGTTGCTTGATATGCTGAGATATCATAAATTTCTTGTAGGATATATATGGATTCCTGAGTATGGCAACCCGGCTAAGGAAGAGGACTTTAAGTATATATACAAATATTCACCATATCAGCATATTAAAAATGGAGTAACATACCCTGCTGTTCTTTTTAAAACAGCAGAAGGGGATGGAAGGGTCCATCCTATGCATGCTATGAAGATGGCAGCTTATATGCAGATGTTTGCCACAAAGGGCAGACCCATTCTTCTGTATGTTGAACCAAAGGCTGGTCACGGGGTTGGAAAACCGCTTAAAAAATACATAGAAGAATATGCGGATAATCTTTCCTTCCTTATGTGGCAGCTGGGAATGAAGAAAACAGGAAAGACAAGATAGAAGATAATGATAGAAAGCAAAGCAAGGCAGAAGCAGAAGTAGAGGGGGAAGCAAGAAAAAGGTAGAGGACAACAGAAGAAAAGTACAAGGTGGTATATTAACTTGACAAAATTTTTATTTTTGTCTAATATATCGCTGATGAATAAATTTTTAGTGCTTTTGTTGCTGCTTTCAGGCTGCACCCAATTTATTAAGAAACCTATGCAAGGTGCCAGGCCTGAAAAGGTAATCATCAGAGACGTCATTTATGAGAATGTTTCTCTTGATGGAACGAGTAAAAGGGTTGAATCTATTTCTATTAAAATAAATGAAAAAAAGAAAGCCCCTTCTTCTATTTCCCTCTATTATACACCTGGATATAACGATGCAAAATTCTTAAATGCAAGGATTATAAAGACAGATGGTGACACAATTAATTTTGACATTAGTAAAGCAAAGGATATACCTGCCCCAGCTGATCTTGGTGGCACAATATTCTGGGGAGAACGAATTAAAGATCTGGGTATTTCAGGCGTTGAGAATGGGGATATCCTTGAATATACATCAGAGATAGATGGTGGAACCTGGTTGGGACCAACAGGTGAAAAGAAGTATATGACCCCATATCCGGGGTATTTTAACTATATTGAGTTATTCCAGGCATTTGATACCCCAATAAAATATAAAGAATATATCATTGAAACACCAAAGGAAAAGGAAATCTCATATAAAATTTTTAATGGAAAACTTAAAGTAGAAAGAGAAGAAAAGGGAAATTCCGTAATTTACACATTCATTGGCAAGAATATCCCTGCCGTATCAAGAGAGCCTTTAATGGGTTCAAGATATAATAATTTATTGAAATTAATTGTCACAAATATTCCTTCCTGGAAAAAAATCTCTCAACTTGAGTGTGAACTTTCCTGCAAAAACCTTGAACCAGGTGAATATGTAAAATCCTTTACTGATAGTCTCCTTATTGGGGCAAAATCAGATAGTGAAAAGATTTCCCGCCTCTTCTATTTCGTTTCAAAGATAAGGTACCTTGGACTCATTGAGGAAAAGAGAGAGGGTTACGCACCTCACAAACCTGAAGTAACATTGAAAAAAAGATCTGGTGTCTGCAAGGATAAAGCTGCCTTACTCATTGGTATGCTTAAGGCAGCTGGATTTGATGCATATTATACTATTACTATGGTTGGTGCAAGGATTGAAAATATCCCCTCTGATCAAACAAACCATGCCATTGTTGGGCTAAAATGGAAAAATAGAATCATCTATCTTGACCCGACGATTGGGGCAGGGGGAAGGGCATGGCTTCCTCCTTCAGAGTGGGGACAGGGTGTATTAATGGCAATGAAAGATGGAGACACCCTCAGAACAATACCCTTTGGCAATCTTAGCGAAAATATGAGCTATATAAGAATAGATGATAAAGTAAGTAACGATACATTGGTTTCAAAGTTTTACGGCTCTTTTACTGGTAACTTCGATCAGAGAATGAGAAGGATGTTTGCAGGAAAGGGAAGGGATGAAACGGATAGACAAATATATAATATGGTAAGTCAGGTTACAATCAACCCACATATTATTGAATATAGTCTAACAGATGTGAATGATTTTTCAAACAATTTTCATCTTGAAATTCGTATGACCAGCAATCCCATAGTCAAAACGAGAAATGTGAAACTCTTCAGACCCTTGATTTTTAATTATCCCCTCCCCTGGCAATTTTATTACGGGTTCTCAAAGAGGATAAGACATTTTCCTCTGAATCTCTCCACACTATCAGGTTACAACATCGTGGAGAAAATAAACCTCAGTCCCGAGGATAGTATTATAAGCGCTCCAGAAAATTTCCATTACGAGGATAAATATATTCACTTAGAACTCGGGTCAACCAAAAAGGGAAATTCCGTTACGCTTTCAAGGATGGTAGCTATAAAAAGCCCTGTCATTCCTGCAGAAAAATATCCGAAGATATACAAGGCTGTAAAGAATTTTATCAACATAAACAAAGGATGGGTCATCTATAAATGATACTACTTATAATTGCATACAGTGCAAGAGTTCTTCTCTTTTCGTCTTCGTTTTACTTTAAAGGTGATACTCTCTTTACTGAAGTAACAAAAAAGGTAGAAATAATGGATCCTGTAGGGGCTGGAAGATATGGGTCTGAACGAATCATATTCGACAAAAGGAAAGAAAATATCAATTTACTTTATGCAAGGACAAAACAACCCGATGGAGAGATTGTTCCTGTCACAGAGAACGCAAAAAATATTGTTACCCCTTCCATGTTATCTGGTTTCCCCGAATATTCAAATATAAAGCAACTGGTCATTTCTTTTCTTGATCTAAATAAAGGTTCTGTAACGGAAGTAAGATACATAAAGAAAACCCTTACAAAAAACCGTAATATCTCACAGAGTATTTCATTCGCATCAAGGATACCAGTTGACAAAAGGGTTGTAAGAATAAAAGTTCCTGAAGAAAAAGATTTAAAATATTATATCAGAGGTAATATTATCAATAAAAAGAAGGGAAATATATATACATTTGAAATGGATTCCATCCCTCCAATACCCTGGGAAGAAGATCAACCACCTCTGCCATGTTTTGCACCCACTATTTTTATTTCCACATTGGGATGGAGAGATATTGTATATGAATTTCACTCAATACTGGAAAATGGCGGAGATAGTACAGAGAAGGAAATTAAGAATCCATTGAGCTGGGTAAGAAATAATATTGAGCTCATTGATGTCCCTGATTCAATAATTGGAAGAAATACAAGAACCATCGATGAAATAGTTAAATCTGGCAGGGGAACAATCTATGAAAGGGCAAAGGTCCTTTACTCATTATTAAAGAATTATAATAAAAATCCTGATGTTGTGCTTGTCTTCGACAAGAATACCTACAATAAAAATATACCCATTGAAAAGATAAGCGGCATTCTTATAAAGGTAAATCATCTCTACATGAATGTTGATGATGTCAAGTATTCACCAAAATTCCTTTATGATTTCAGTGGTGAGCCAGCAATTGAGGTGAATCAGGACACATTTAAATTTGTGGTTCTACCGGAGGATCCTAAACATTCTAATGCTATCAAAGAAAATATTTATATCGATCCAGTAAAAAAAACATTTAAAGCCGAGATTTCATATACTGGAATTTATGGTGCAGAGGGAAGAGATTTCTATGAAGAGAACAAGAATGAACTCAAAGAAAAAATTCAAAATACCTTTCATTGCCTTGGGGAGATTACAAATTTTACATTAAAAAATATAGATTCTCTCAGTTTACCCCTTGAGCTAAAAGCCGAAGGCAAAATTTTACCAGTTTTTCAAGGGAAATTCACTATATTAAATCTATGCCAACCAGGTCAATCCATTGGTGGTTTTTATAATTATAATGTAGAACAAAATAGAAAAACACCCTTGCTTATATCAGAAAATTCTTTCCTCTCTTTTGTCTACAATATAAATATGAAAGGAATGAATGTTTATGTATATCCTGAATCTAAGGAGATTGTTGACTCATCATATAACCAGGAAACCTCTATTAATAAAAATAAAGGTAAATTTATTCTCAGGAGAGAAATATCCTTTCGTAAGGGGATAATATCTGCGGATAAAACATCTCATTTTAAAAATTTTCTTAAAGATTGGGAAAATCCTGGCCAATCAATCGTTATATTACAGAAAAAATAATCTCTACTCTGTTAAGGAATATATGCCTCATTTGTTGAAAGATATCCATTTGAATCATTTTTCCCGCCTATTACATAGATAATGTCATTTACAACCCCTCCAGCAAGGTTGCCTGCAGGAGTAGGTTTACTTTTACCAGATCTCCATATGTTCTTATTGATATCGTATATTTCATTTATATCAGTATATGATGGGGTCGACGTTCTTCCTCCAATTATATATATCTTACCATTTATCTCTCCGCAATACACAGCCCTCCTTGCAGTAGGAAGAGGTGCCATACTCTGCCAACTGTCAGTAGAAGGGTCATAAACTTCATTGGCACTTACCATAGTGAACCAATCCTGCCCTCCGCCTATCACATAGATCTTCCCTTCATAGGTAACTATGCCCATTTTTTCCCTTGGCGTAGGCATTGGAGACATTGTTACCCACGAATCGCTCAATGGGTCATATACCTCATTTATATCGAAAAATGTGTTTCCGTCGTAACCACCTATCGCATACATCTTCTTATTATATGCAACTACACCCAATCCCTTTCTTGCAGTTGGCATAGGAGCACAGGTACTCCATTTGTCAGATACAGGGTCATAAACTTCATTGGTAGAATAAAAAACATTGTACTCGTAGCTCAAACCCCCCACCACATATATTTTTCCATTAAGAACACAGGCACCTGCAAGGAGCCTTGCAGTGGGCATAGAGGATTTTGTTTCCCAGGTGTCGGTCGATGGGTCATATACCTCTACTATATTAGTAGTTACATGATTTATGACACCACCAATTACATAAATCTTACCGTCCAGGGTCGCATATGCAGCACCCGCCCTTGCAGTAGGCATATTAGAAACGGTAAACCAGAAATCTGTATTGAGAACTGTGATATTCATAGTACCAAAGGTGTTTGCCCCCCAGGGATCGTAAACCCCTACAGACAATGTAAATTCCGAACTTTGGTTTTGAACAGCTGGTGCAATCCATTTTACTGTATCAAGTAGATTGTTAATAAAATAACCTCCTGTGGAAGACCAGTTGTAGTGTAAGGAATCACCATCCGGGTCAGAGGCCTGGACCCACAGGGTTGCAGTATCACCCACATAGATTGTAGAATCCAGAGTACCCATATTAAGTATCTCAGGGGCATTATTCCCGGTATGACTTCCCATCACAATAATTCCATCAGTGTTAACAGCAATTCCACCCCTCCCATCAGCCACCACAACAGATATAGAAACATTGGTTGTGCCTACCACTGATGGTGCGGTCCACCGAACAGTATCTTTGAATGCGTTATCAAATGTTCCTCCATTACTATACCATGTAAAGACAAGATCGTCTCCATCTGGATCTAAAGAAAATGCAAATATTGTTATGGTAGAACCAGCCCTAACTGAGTCCACAGGGATAGAAATTGTAGGGATTGCAGGAGGATGATTATTTGTTACAGAGGTATCAATATGCACAAGGATATTTAAACCATCAGAACTCATCGCACCATACTGATCAACTACATCCACTGAAATTGTATAGGATTGATCAGAGGTTATGGCTGGTGAAACCCAAATGGCTGAATCACCTATTATCTCTTTAAAATGTCCTCCTGTAGCTCTATAGAAATAGCTTAAACTATCCTCATCCTCTGCATCCACCTTTAAAAAAACCTGTGATCCACTATATACAACACTATCAGAAGCCCAAAATGAATTGATGATTGGTGGAAAATTTTCCTTATTACATCCCAAGAAAATTACCGTTGTAATTACAATAAAAGATAAAATTCTGAGTATGACTTTCATCTTACACCTCCTGATTTATACACTAGATACAATCCATTATAACTTTCTTTAAAAAAATTATTTTTTTATTTTAAAACTTTTTTCCATAATGTCAATATTTGTCTTTGTGACTACTTTTGAGGGATATAAATTTTTATTGAAAGAAAAGGGCTGTATAAAAAATTGTTTTTCCATTTCAAGAAAGTCTAATATTTGTTAGACCTTGTAAATGCCTTAAATAGAGAACTCTTGACAAGGATATTATCCTCTGTAATATTCTAAAAGTTATAGTAGTTTAAAATAAAAAAGAATATAACAAATGAATGCATATTTAAAATGGAAGATTGAGCAAATCGGTGGAAGAATATTATCAACATTCATCAAAATAGATAAAAAAAGGATTTTACTTCTGAGTGTTGACTATAGTGGTTCAAATGCCGTTGCCCTGTATAAACTTGCACCTGATTATATCAAGTCCAAATATAGCGTAAAGCACCTTTTATATCCTCCATCTGGGACTGGGACTAAAAAAAAGTTGGCCTTTTTTCTTGAGTTGGCGAAAAGTAAAATCATAATTGGAACTCATGGAGCCAGGAAATACAGAAAACAACAGATTGCTATAGAGTTGTGGCACGGTGTTCCGTTAAAAAGGTTGATACTTACTGAATCAAATTTGGGAAAAGAACATAAAAAAAGAGCTGTAACAGCAATGCAAGAAACAGATTATGTACTATCATGTTCAGAAACCTATTCTACACTTTTGGGTGCATGTAAATGTGTAGACGGAAATAAATTTGTAGTGTTGGGTTATCCAAGAAATGATTTCCTCTTCAGAAAAAATAGCAAAAAGATACTGATTGATTTGCTGGGAGAAAATGTTGAGAACAAAAAGTTGATGTTTGTTGTGCCAACCTTTCGAAAAGGATTCGTTAACCAATATCTTGAAAAGGAGGAGGGGAAAAAATCCTGGAATAATATATTTGGTTTTGAGATGTTTGACTCCCGTAGGTTCAATTCTTTCCTCTCCAGAAATAATCTTGCTGTAATATTAAAGATCCATCCTTTTGAAGAGAAATGGGTAATGACGAATCTCAATAAATTTAACAATCCTAATATATACCTTTTACCCAATGAATTGCTCATAGATAAAAATACTGACTTTTATGAAATTTTGGGTGCAGCAGACATCCTTGTAACTGACTATTCTTCAGTATATTACGATTTTTTACTCCTTGATAAGCCTATAATATTTACCCCAGTCGATATCAAGCAATACAAAAAAGATAGAGGGTTCTTACTCGAACCCTATGACTTCTGGGCACCGGGGCCAAAATGTGTTGACCAGACGTCCTTGGAAAGGGAAACAGAAAAATTACTTTCAGACAAATATTACTTTTCTTCTGAAAGAAATCAGATAAAAGAAATTATATTTCGTTATAAGGATGGCAACTCAAGTCAGAGGGTATGGGGATTTATTGACAGAATAATGCAAAAAAAGTAAGGGTCATACCGCACCAAAATGGATTTTCAATATAAGGATCTTTTAGGTACATTTTTTATTTACAAAGTTAGAAATTACAATATAATCTTTTTATGAAACAAGATAAGAACTTAGCCATAATCACCAGCCTCCCCCCTATTCTCGGTATTAGCAACTTCTCTTTACCAATGATAAAGTCCCTTTCACAATACTTTGATCTTCAATTATTTGGTTATTATTATTTTTATCCTCCATTTTTAAAAATAAAAAAAATTAGATACGGTAAATCTTTAAAGTCAAGCGGAAATATTGAGGTTAATTATACTTTAAACATCTTTAACCCATTTTCCTGGATAAATACCTATAAATTAACTACCGCACCTGTTATCTTATTTGAATGGTGGAATATAGTTCAACTTCCTCACTATATCTTTCTCTCATATCTATTTAAAAGAAAAAAGAAAATCATTATGGCAGAGCTTCACAACCCTCTTTCTCATGAAACTATCTTCGGTGAGAGACTTCTCTTTAATACATGGATAAAATTGGTGGATAAAGTCATTGTACATACCAGGGCATCAGCAGAATCAATTAATCACAAATCAATCAATATTATTCATTATGGCACATACCCTTGTAATAGAATCTCACGTAAAGATGCAAGAGAAAAGTTGAGTATTCCTGATAATGCAAAAGTTTTATTATTTTTTGGAAATATGCGCCCTTATAAAGGACTCGATATACTACTTGAGTCATTTAAAATGCTAGCAAATGAAAATAAAAACGTCTGGCTTATCGTAGCAGGAAGACCATGGAGGGATTTTAATAAATACAAACAGATAATTGATTCATTCGACCCTAATATAAATTCAAGGATACTATTGAAAAATGAGTTTATACCTGATAAGGAAGTCCCGATATATTTTTCTGCCTCAGATTTATTAATACTCCCATACAAAAAATTTGACTCGCAAAGCGGAGTAATTATGTTGTCTATAAGCTGTGGATTACCATATGTTGTGACAAACGTCAAGGGACTATCAGAATTCGCACTTGGAAAAAACGCAATCTCAAAAACAGACCCATTATCGGTTTATAGCATTATCAAGAAAATCATCTTCTCTAAGGAGATCATGAAAAATTTAAAGGTGAAGATAGAATCCTTTGATCTTCGCTATAATTGGAATAATTATGGGAAAAAAATCTTTCAGTCTTTAACAAACGCTACGATAGTAAAAAGAAGGAGGTAAAATGAAAAAATACAGATTTTATGACCTCAGTGTTTTCTTTGGTTACCTTTTTTTATCCTTTATCTATTTTTATAGATATATGTCGAGTAAAATAATGCTTTATGGCAGTGATTGGTTGTTAGGCTCCTATGCAAATAGAGTATGGATGACAAATTTTATAAAAAAATTTCATCATTTAGCTTTCTGGAGTCCATATGTCTCATCTGGAAACCTTACAGTAGGCACTTTCTTTGGGGATATTATGACACCCTCAATGCTTATCCGATTCCTTTTACCTACCCACATAGTATATGTTTTAACATATATCTTTATAATAGCAATTGCCTGTTTTGGTACTTATTTATTCCTTAAAAATATAGGTCTAAAAAAGTATTTTTCCATCCTTGGGGGACTTCTCTATGGATGGAGTGGTGTAATTGTTTCAACAACCCAGGGTGGGCACCTCAATAGAACAGTCAGTGCAGCACTCTTCCCAATGGTTTTTTACCTGATTTTCATGGGTCTTAAATCAAAAAGAGTAAGATATTTTATCTTGGCAGGTGGAACAGGTGGATTAAGCCTTCTAATGGGTCATTTCCAAATGGCATATTACTACATACCAACAATTCTTGCCTTCGTAGTTTGGTATCTCATAACAAATAGGACAGATTTTCATAAGAAGGAATTCGTTAAAATTATCTCCTATTTAATTTTTACGATAATCATAAGTGGACTTATGTACTCCTTTTACATTTTCCCCGTTAAGATGAATCTGCCATATACTGCCAGAGGAACATCAAGGGGATATGCATACGCCACATCCTGGTCAATGCCCCCTGAGGAAACATTTGATCTTTTTAATCCACATTTTTCCGGAGTGCTTAATAACTACTGGGGCAGAAATTATTTCAAGCTCCATACAGAATTCACAGGTATTTTTCTAATTCTTTTGTTCTTTGGGGGTTTAATTTTCGAAAGAAAAAGGGGGTTAGTTAAATTTTTCATCTGGATTTTTGGTCTTACACTCCTCTTTGCTTGGGGCGGGCATACCTTTGTTTATAGGATATATTATTATTTAATTCCTGGAATTCAGAAATTCCGAGCACCTGCAATGATATTTTATCAAACTGTCTTTGCAATGGTTGTAATAGGTGCCATATTTCTCAATAACTTTAAGTGGGATAAAAAAAGAATATATTATCTGTTCGGTTTCATAGGTTTTATTGTCTTGCTTGCCCTTATCTTCTCTGTTGGTAGGTCAGGTATTGAATCAAATCTATCAAGGTTTATTTCATTTAAATTAAAATACGCTTATGGCAGGGACCTCATTCAGGCTAAGCTCCAGAACATATATAAGAACTATCCATTGTTAATGGCTGGTTTCTGGATTTCGTTTCTTTTCTCATTAATTTACTCTGGGTTAATTCTTTTCTCAACAAAGAATAAAAAATATAAGGAATGGATAATTGCTGTGATGGGTCTTGTATTTCTTGTAGAGATGTGGCCCGTAGAGAAAAAATTCTTGAAAGCTGTCCCTGGCCCAAGGGTACTATATGCTCCTGATGAAGTAGTAAACTTCTTAAAGAAAGACAATTCTATATACAGAATCTTCCCCCTGAGATATGAACACGATAAGGATGGACTCCTTGTGCTTAATGGTATACAGAATATAGGAGGGTATAGCCCAAACCCCCTAAAGATATATCAGGAATATATTGGTGCCGGAAAATCTGTTATGTTCCAGCCAAAAAAACTTATCTATAACCCTAAATTGATTGATCTACTAAATGTAAAATACCTTATCGATAAGCCTCTCCCGGAAGATATATCAAGATATTCGAAGAATGTCCAACAGGAAATAATTCAATGGAGAAACTTCCTTGCAAGGTTTGAGGAAATATACAGGGATAACAATTACGTCATCTTTAACAATCCATTTGCCGTTCCAAGGGCTTATCTGGTTCATAAGTACATCGTGAACAAAAACTATAATGATGTTCTCAACCGAGTTGCAAAAAGTGAATTCTCTCCTCTGGATTCATGTTTTATTGATGGGACTCCCTCATATAAAGCAGATAATAAAATTATCCCTGATTATAAGTTACATTTTTCATCCTATACCCCCAACAGAATGATAGTAAATATTTCAACCAATACCCCGGGCATACTTGTTTTTTCTGAGAATTGGCATCCCGCCTGGATAGCAATTGTTGATGGTAAGAAAGTACGGGTATACAGAACAAATTTCTTATTCAGGGGTATAGAAATACCCAGAGGCAACCATAAAGTAGAGATGGTCTATAATGGTAAGGAAGAAAGGAAGGGAATAGTTCTCTCCTTCATTGGATACGTTATTTTTCTTCTGGGGTTTTTCATTCCGAATAAGAAAAGAGAACGTTAAATAAATTTACTTTTAAAAATGATGAAATAAACTTGTGTAATTGCGTATGTAAATGTCCCCGCAAGGAGGGCAACCTCCACTCTGGGCATCACTGCAATTTTGAGAAGCAATGATACAATTATTGCAATAGAAAGTGAAGCAATAATTGAGAATAACGAAACTCTGTAAAATCCACCTGCAATGAGTATCCTATTATTTAACCTTCCAAGAAGATAAAATCCAAGTACAAGAGAGATAAGAACACAATCAATTCTGTTAACCACATAATTACTGCCATATATAATTCTCACAATTATTGGTCCCCAGAAATAAAATATAATAGATACAGCAGTTACAATCCCGAGTACTAAACCAGTACTCTTCAAGACATACCTCCTTACCTGTTCCATATTATTTTCTCCAAATGCCCTTGAGATATTAGGAAACAATGAAGTAAAAAGAGCTATCGTAATAGTCCTGGTAAAACTAAGGGGCATAAAGATAGCACTGTAAAGGCCATTATAAAAATTTGCATTTACCCCACCTAATAACTTTATTAATACAGGACCGAGCCTTAGCAAAAATATGTCAAGAAAACTGAGTATGCTCATCCCAATAATAAATATATTAACTCCTTTAATGAACGATGTCTCGCCTCTAAAAGAAACCCAGCCATTCCTTGAAATAAGGGTTACCACAAGTATTAATGGTATTATGGGGCTAAGTGCAATTCCCATATTTGCCGTGACAACATCTTTTCTAAACAAGAGTCCTACCAAAACACCAATCAAAAGAAACATACTCTGAAGAATAAGAAAAAGTGAAACAAAATGAAATTCCCTTTTGCCAATTATTACAGAAAAGAAAATACGATAGATTGAAAATAGCAAGACTCCAATCAGAAACTCAAATGCAATAATTACTTTCCCATCAAAGAACCTCAGGGATATATATCTTAAAAAAATTACCACCAACACTGTTAAAATAGCGGAAAAAATAACGAAAAGAAAGATCGATCTCCTGTAAACAAATCTTATTTCTTTATCTTTTCTTGCAGCTTCATAAAAAGAAATATTTTTTACTATTGTATCGTTTATTCCAGATGACAGTACTGCTGCAAACATCAAAACAAGTGAGTAAAATAAGCTTAGTGATCCAAAGCGAGCTGTCCCAAGCATTCTTGCCGCAATGGCTTGAAAAAGAAATACAAAGAATGCTGCACCGCCCTGCCCTATCAAACTATAAATTGACCCTTTTTTAACTCCCTGTGCCATAGGAAAAGTATATAGAAAGGTAAAGTATATGTCAATTGAAAATAACTTTCTGTAACCCTAAGTTTTCTTTAAGATTGATGAAAATAACACTGCGATCTATTATTTTACTTTTTATTTTTCCAATACCATTTTTTTGAAGTCTCTGAATTTTTTCCCCAAACTATATGCTAATGATTTGATATCCAATCAACTATATAATATATTTTTTCCTCTTCGGGGTCTTGACAAATCTGATAATCGTTCTAATATTATTAGTGTTTAGGAGAGATATGTACAACCGATAAATAAGGAGGTATAAATGAAGGTTAAACCTGTTGGAAGAAGGGTGCTTGCAAAGAGAACAGAAGAAGAAGAAGAGAAGAAGGTAGGGGGAATTATTATTCCTGATACTGCAAAGGAAAAACCACAGATCGGAAAGGTTATCGAGGTGGCAGATGTTGGTAAGGACGATGAACCACTTCCAGTAAAAAAAGGCGACAAAATTATATTTGGCAAGTATGCAGGCACTGAAGTGGATATTGAAGGCGAAGAGTATCTCATCTTGAATGAAGATGATATTCTTGGAATAATCAAAAGCTAAGGAGGTAAACATGGCGGCAAAGGACATAAAATATTCTGAAGAGGCAAGAAAGCAGATTCTAACTGGAGTAGAAAAACTAGCTGCAGCAGTTAAGGTTACTCTTGGTCCCAAAGGAAGAAATGTTATGATTGAAAAAAAATGGGGTGCTCCAACAGTCACAAAAGATGGAGTAACTGTTGCAAAAGAGATTGAGTTGAAGGACCCATTTGAGAATATGGGAGCCCAGATGGTAAGAGAAGTGGCATCAAAGACGAGTGATGTTGCAGGTGATGGGACTACAACTGCTACCGTACTTGCGGAAGCGATCTTTAAAGAAGGAATGAAAAATGTTACTGCTGGTGCCAATGCCATGGCATTGAAGCGTGGAATTGAAAAAGCGGTGGATGAAGTGGTCGAATATCTAAGGTCTATTTCAGAGGAAGTAACCGATAAAAAGGAAATTGAACAGGTTGCTACAATTTCTGCAAACAACGATGCCGAAATTGGACAGATAATTGCAGAAGCAATGGACAAAGTAGGTAAAGACGGCGTAATTACCGCTGAAGAGGGAAAAGGTCTCAAGACAGAACTCGAACTCGTAGAAGGTATGCAGTTCGATAGAGGCTATATCTCTCCGTACTTTATTACCAACCCAGATAAGATGACATGTGAATTGGAAGATGTTTATATCCTTATCCATGATAAAAAAATAAGTTCTCTTAAGGATCTTCTACCACTTCTTGAAAAAATAGCACAAATGGGAAAACCTCTCCTAATTATTGCTGAGGATGTAGAGGGTGAAGCACTTGCTACTCTTGTCGTAAATAAACTTCGTGGCACCCTCCAGTGCGCAGCCGTCAAAGCCCCTGGTTATGGCGACAGAAGAAAAGAGATGCTAAAAGATATAGCAATACTTACTGGAGGTAACGTAATTTCAGAAGAAGCTGGTATGAAACTTGAAGGTGCTCAGGTAAACGACCTGGGTAGAGCAAAGAAACTTAAAATAGATAAGGATAATACAACAATCATCGATGGAATGGGTAAGAAAGAGGACATTGAGGGAAGAATAAAACAGATAAAGGCTCAAATAGAGGAAACTACCTCAGATTATGATAGAGAAAAACTACAGGAAAGACTTGCAAAATTAGCTGGTGGCGTGGCTGTAGTAAGGGTAGGTGCTGCAACAGAAGTTGAAATGAAAGAGAAGAAAGCAAGGGTAGAGGATGCACTCCATGCTACCAAAGCGGCAGCTGAGGAAGGAATTATTCCTGGCGGTGGAGTTGCACTTATTCGTTCAATCCCTAAGCTTGAGAAATTGATTAACAAACTGGAAGGTGACGAAAAAATCGGTGCAAATATTATAAAAAAGGCCCTGGTTGAACCTCTAAAGATGATCGCAATAAATGCTGGCGAAGAGGGACCTATTGTTGTAGGAAAGGTATTGGAAGCTGATGGGAATACTGGATATAATGCTAACACAGGAGAGTATGAGGACCTTGTAAAATCAGGGATCATCGATCCAACAAAGGTTACAAGAAGCGCTCTGCAGAATGCATCCAGTGTTGCAAGTTTGTTGGTTACAACAGAAGCATTAATTGTAGAAATTCCAGAAAAGAAAGAAACGCCAGAGGTGCCAGGCGGAGCAGCTGGTGGCGGTTACGGTGGAATGTATTAATAAAAGGGCGGGGCAACCCGCCCATCTCTTTTATAAGGATTGATAAATGCCTATATACGTTTATAAGTGTAAAAAGTGCGGCTACGAATTTGAGGAATTAAGAAGTATGACAGATGGTAACAGAGCAACCTGCCCTAAATGTGGGGGGGAGGCCCTTAGAATTCTTGCAGGTAGTGTTGGTCTTGTTTTTAAAGGAAAAGGGTTCTACTCCACAGATTATAAAGGTAAGACTTCATCGACTAGTTCTCCTGTAAAGGATAAATCGAATAAGAAAAAAGAAGAGAAAACTTCGGAGACTAAAAATAAAGATTAATCAAAGTGTTATTTTTCTTCAGAAACATAATATAATTTTTTGAGTTTTTCTTCAAGTCTTCTGATTCTTTTTTCTTTTTCATAATGTTTCGACGATAAAATATTTCCGCTGTAGAATCTCAAGAAATAATTGAAAGCAAAAATTCCACCAATAATATCTCTCTTTTTTACTCTATCATACATTAAATATAGGCAGGCAGAATTCCACAAAAGCGAAAAGAGCCCCTCTCTTATATGACCTGAAAGCATCTGTCCAGAACCTGGAATGAAAAATGATAATTTCCAGTATGACCCCTCTTTTCCACCACTCTCAACTATTTCTTTCAATTTCTTTTCCTGTAAAGAACCATTTAGATGAAGCCATTTCATCTCGTTAAATTTCTTATCAATGGCAAGGATACAGGCATATTCAAATTTATAAGTAGAATCGTAGAAGTAAGCCTTCCCAAACCATTTCAAGGCATCCTCTTGCTTACCAAGCTTATAATAAGATCTTGCTATTCTGGCATAAATTTCTGGGTTCCTTCTACCGTAAAATATTTCCCTCTTGTACTCAGATATAGCCCTAAAATAATCACCGTTTTTATATAGGGAATCTGCAAAAGAAGAATTTAAAAGAAATATTATGGCAATAACCATTTTTCTATATTGCTAATATACCTATCCAGGATATAAGTATTATAAATCTTTACCGATATATACGAACCAAAGATGTTTCCGCCATAAAAAAACAGCGAGAGAGCTCCAAACACCCCACCAACTAAATAATTATCCTCTCTATAATACTTATATGAAAAATAAGTAGGGACTAAGACCGTAAAAAGAGTAAATATCCCATCACCTGGCCTGTTTGCATAAACCCTTCCCAAACCAGGAACAATTGTTGCAAGTGCTATCCCTAAAGCAGGATTTTTAAGTCTGGGAGGCTGTCTTAGATTTAGATAATTCATTCCTTTATTTATTTCTCCCTTCCGAAGGTATACCAGCCCCATTAGCCTTCCATCCCAGTAATTATCACAACTGTCATAGTACCCGGCACTATAAAAAAGCTTACCCATAGATACCTTATATTTGCTGTTTTTTCTTTTTACACCTCGCAGAATATTAATGGCATTGCCATACCATCCATTTTTTTCATACATTGATGCAATTCTGTATCTGATTGAATCTGCATCAGGAACAAGATATATATACCTTTTATATTCTGTTATGGACCTAAAAATATCTCCTTCCATTTCAAGTTCTTTTGCAAACCTTAAAACTGAGTCAGGCAAAAGAGAAACCATTATCAATAAAACCATTAATACCTCCTATTTATATTTCCAAACATCGTCAGGCTTTTCAAGAACTTTATATCCTCTTCCTTCTACAAACCCTACCTTATAGAACTTTCCTATATAGTGGAATGTAAAAGGGCTGCATCTCTCTAACCTGTCCCCTGATAGAAGTAATCCCCAGAAAGGGCCAAATTCTTCAATTGCCTCGTAGGAAAAATGTGAACAGGAAGGTTCAAAATTACATACATCTCCCTGTTGCCCAGAAAGTACAAGTTGATATAATCTTATAAGGGATAAGGTAAGAAACTCAACTTCATTAAATTGTTTAACTGCTTTTAAACTCTTACTTTTTAGAGCAGGCGTTGGCTCAATAGGATTTTCTAAAACAAAAAAGAGTAAAATCACCATTTCTTTACCTCCACATCTTCTGGTATTTTAATATCCTTAAGAGAATCTGGAAATGACGATACAATTTTAATATTGGAAAGAGTCAACATCTCTTTTGTTTCTGGTCTCGAAATGTAAGAAAGGGAAAGAATTTCTCCCGGAATGTTTATGGATTTATTTGTTATATAATTTCTATAAACAGTCCTGGCAAGAATGCTATCATCTTTCTCCAATAAAATCTGAACAAGCCTATCAGAATAATACAGAAAATGAAATCTTATGCCAGATTTATCCTTCTCAATAACCCAATAAGAATCCATAGTGTCACCATTCACCTCTTTTGAAATAAATCTGAAACCAAATGGTGTTAAGTCCTTATTTTTTTGGTTGCATAATAATACCTGTGTAACAGTAAGATTCATAGGATTGTAGTGAGAGAAAAAAAAGGCCTTTTTATCCTCTGGGTAGTAAAGAATAAGTGTATCAGCCCTGAAGAAAAATTTCTGGTGGAGAGGCCTCTTAATTTCGATGTATATGTTAGGTTTACTACCTAAATACGTTAGTCCTGAGGCACTTTTTACAAGGGAATCTCCTATGTAGCTTTTTGTGGAGATATCAGCACTTAAGGCAATACTCAAAATTATAAGTGCCATAGTCTCACCACCCATCTAAGTGCGGGTTTCTTATGATATACAAATATTGGGAACTCCAGACCTACCAATTTAAGGTCTATCAATAAACCTCCTTCGGAATAAACTTTTCTCGACGTTGAGCCCGTATCAATAGCCCCCATCCTCGCATACATATTAATAAATTTAAATCCAGTCGCAGCATCAAAAATTAATCTCTCTTTAACAGATATCCCGGTCCCACTGTATCCAGAAAATCCCGGCCCATCTGATATATGCTTTGAAAGAGGTGAAGTGCCACCAGTATTGCTCAATATAAAACTGAATGGAAACAGGTGTTCACCGTTGCCTTCTAAATAAATATCTCTAAGGCCGGGCAATTCAGCAAAACCTTTACTAAAATAAAGGTTCATTTTTATCGGAAATGGTATTTTAATTTTTGAATTAATTTGAATATCTCCCCTTGCATATAAGCTTTGATCAGTATTACCTAAAGTGATATGTGTAAACAGTAACAAAAAATTATTCCCAATATGAAACTTTTTTTTATGACTCAGACCTATCCCAAAAAATTCCTCGGGAAAATTGTACCTTTCACCATAAACTTCCAATCTACCATCACCAATTTTTCTTTGGAGTGCAATTCCTTTATCTACGAATTCATCGCTATTATCAATGTATAAATTCATACTAAGATTCTCTGCCAATGGCTCTGTGAGCCCAAAATTAAAATTTGGTTCATCCCTCGCTGGAATATATGAGAAATTGAGATAGTAAAAATGTTTTTTTATCTGAAAACCATAGGAAAAGATACCATACTCTGGATCTCCTTCGCTTACAAAAATATACGGGATATAAAATATGTTCATAGCAGAAATATCCGGCATCCCTAAAAGAAATCTTATATTCCATCTCGCTGGAAAATAGTTGTTCCATTCATCCAGTTCTGGAATACCATCTTCAGGATCAACACTCACCTCTGTAAAATCCCTGATACCTTTAAAAGTAGCCTTATCATATACTATTTTTTCTTTCTCACCACCATTGTACTTTATTTTTACAGGAATAGGAAGTCTTATATTCCCTCTTCTATTCAGATCTACAATTACGCTTTCTCCCATCCTTTTTATCTTCTTAATACTGAAATCTATCCAATCCTTTGAAAAAACCAGTTTATTGTAATTCTCCATAACTGAATCAGGAAGATAATTAGCAACCAATCTAAGGAAATCCTTTGGATAGGGGTGTTTAAATTTCCATTTATCATAATAATTATGCATAAGGGAATCAAATCGCTTTTCCCCTAATATATCCCTCAGGTATTCCACGATTTGACTTCCCTTTCCATAGGTGATTAGAGAATAATTCTTCATATCAAAAGGTTTCTCTCCTACAAGGGGTTCCCTTTTGTAAGTTTGTTCTATATTATACTCTGCTATTCTTATTCCCTGAGTAATGCTGAAATTCGAGAATATATATCTTATAAAGGGAGAAACATACCTTTTAATAGAATCATTCGGAAAAAATGTATTCATATATCTATTTTCAAGGAACGTTGTAAATCCCTCATCAAGCCATGCCGCATCAATTTCATTGCTTCCAAGCATACCATAGAACCACTGATGACCTACCTCATGACACACTATGTCTTCAAGAAAAATCCTTTCCAGAGACCCTATACCCATTTTCATTTTTCTGATTATTACTAAATTTGGGTATTCCATGCCTCCGCCTGCCCGAAGATAACCATCAACGATAGATAATGTCTTATAGGGATACGATCCTATCCATTTTGAATATGAATCAAGGATTCGTACAGCATGTATAGGGATATACTCAAATGATTTCTCATCGCCTGGAAGGATCGCAGTATATATTGTTGTATTATCATATTTAGACTTTTTAACTATAAAACCCGTGTCAGCAACCCAGACAAAATCATGGACGTTCTCCGCCCTGAACTTTACATTATATCTACCATACATTTTTGACTTTTTACCCTCAAGAAAAGAATCAAAAAACTTGCTATATATGGAATCACCCCTTATGTTACCTGTCCCCAATACTATATAACCTGCTGGAAGATTAATGGAGATATCGTAATCCCCAAATTCATTATAAAATTCCCCTTCAATATTATACCCATCTATATGCCAACCGAGACTATCATACACTGAAATCTGTGGATACCATTGACTCATCTCATAATGTTTTCCTTTATGCCCTAGCCGAGAATAAATCTTTGGCACCTTCAGCTCATACATTATAGTAAATTCAGTCACATCTCCAGGTAATAATCTGTGATCCAATGCTACCCTCATCACATCCTTTGTATCATCATAATTCTCAATCTCATTTCTATCCTGACGCATAAACCAGATTTTTATATATCCTGTATCTGTATCAGGTGATCGGAAGGGACTCTTCTTACCTTTCTTAAGTATCTGTCTTTCGAATCTACTATTTCTCTTGAATGCATTTGCAAATAGGTTAAACCAGACCTCGTCCAATGTATCTTTAGAGTTATTTTCATAAAGTATTTTCTCGACAGCAGTAAAAATATGCAATGAATCATCGAGTTTCCCATTGATATTGTAATATACATACTGTTGAAAATATGAAAAAAGTAATAGAACTATCATTTTGTCTCCTTCTGTAAACATTTTTCTGCATCTTTTCTTAAGGCAATTAATTTCTTTCTCCAATCCATAAACGAACCCTCAGTCTTAATCTGGCTTAAAAATTCCAAGGCTTCCCTATATCTTTTCTCGTTTAGCAATATCTTTGCCTTAAAGTAACTCGCCTGGAGAAAGCAATATTCATTCGTATTACTGAGTTCTAACAATCTATCTACGTAAAAAAGGGCACTATCCATTTTACCTTCCTCAAAAAATGATGTGAATATGGGCCAAGATATTGTTCTGGAATCTGGATACCTCTTTAGTAAATCCCTTAAGATTAACCTTGCCTGTTCGTATTTTTTTTCTCTAATATAAAGATTCGCCAATCCTATAGAGGCAAGATTTCGGGTATATCTTCCCTTATTAATAGCCAATGATATCTGTCTTAGCCCCTCTTCTTTAGCACCTCTAACAAATGGAAAAAGACCTTTGAAATAATTATAGCCTCCGAGGCCCAGGTATGCATCGTAAATTGTAGTATCTTTCTTGATACATTTAGAAAGGTCATCTAAAGCTGGTAATGCCTTCATAAGCGCCTTTAAATAATCACCATTCAGCCCAAAATAAAATACCTGAATTGTATATATCCCACCAGTAAAGAAATATCCCAAAGCATCTTCGGGATTTTCTTTGATATATCTTTCCCCAATCCTTTCACCTGAATCGGCATAGGCATAAAATTTTTCTTTTTTCTCCTCAATCCCCTCATCTATGTATTCAAGCTCATACAAAGAAGCAAGCAAAAAATAACCCACTGGATGTGCTTTCATACTTTTTTTAACATATAGAAATAGCGATTCTGCCTTGTTAAAATGTTCCTCATAAGCAGCATCCATACCGTTCAGAATTGTAGAATCAATATTTACAGGAAAAAATAAAAGAAGGCTAAAAATCATTTTCGATACCACTAGTGAATGCAGGGTAATTTATATTAAATCTCTTTTTATAGTAAAATTTCATAGAAAAGTATAGAATGAGAAGAAGTAAACCAAAAACTGGATAAACAAAAATCATAACAAGGCTCAGGATGGATGCTGAAAACCTAATAGATAAAAGTATCTCTTTTTTTCCTGGTCTAAATAGAGGCAAAATAAAAAATGGGAGAGAAATGGCAGCGCCTAGAGTACAAATCCAATCCTTTAGTATAACAGCGATAAAAAGGCTAATCAAATCAAGTACCAAGCCGAGCAACATAACGTTCTTTTTCCCCATAAAAACACCTGTCGTTATTTTATTGGTTGCGGAATCACCTGGTATATCAGGAATAGTCGTGTTTACAAAAACTGCACTTACCGTAAGAAAATACGGTATTGAACGTATCCACATAAATCCAATTGGTTTCCCTGTTGTTGTCCATCCGAGAACAAAAGAGAAAACACCATAGCCAATTCCATTTGCAAACATGTCAAGAAAAGGTCTTGCCTTCAAGCTTATGGGTGGGAGTGAATAAAGAATCCCCAAAATTAACGCAGCCAAGAATACAAAGAAATAAGGCGAACCAAAAAATGGTGCTATAGCCAAAGTCATAATTAAAAGCGAGAACATATATATATATGCGGTCTTAAGAGGAATTATGTCTTCAGCTAAGAAGAAAACCTTATTGTTTATTCTATCACTTTCCCTGTCAACAATTTGGTTAAGGATATAAACACCCCCCATCATTAATGTAAATATAATCATTGATAAAAGGGAATACCAACAGAACTTTTCTCCCGAATAATAATGTCCTATTAAAAATATTGTCCACACAGGTATAAATAGTGTAGGCCTCAGAAAAAAAAAGTAATCGAACAATCTTAATGTTTTTACTCTCGCTGACATACAACGTTAGAATAGCGATAAAACAATGGTTGTCAATATAGGAATTTAACCAAAAATCCTATAGTTAAAGACTTTAATCAGTAAACAATCGCCAAAATGGATATTGACTATTTAATCTTCAACCTATATACTAAAAAGAAAAGGAGGCACTATGAGCATAAAAAAACTAAAATATAATGATACAGTGCTTAAAATTCCTGTAGTAAATATAGCATCAACAAAACAATTGAAAGGGAAAATCACCATCGTAGGGCAGGATAAGGCAATGGATGCACTACAGCTCGGCATAAGCTCGGCTATTCCCCACTACAATATCTTCGTATCTGGTATACCCGGAACAGGTAGAAAAACATCTGTGAGGTATCTTCTGGGTAAAATAAAGATAAGAAAAAAACCGGATGATAAGTGTTATGTATATAATTTTTCCGATCCTGATTCACCTATTTTACTTAGATTTAAGGCAGGTAAGGGAAAACTTTTTAAGAAGACGTTTGAAGGACTTGTTTCCGCCCTTATCACCTCTATCCCAAACGTTATTCAAGGAGACCCATTCAGGGAAATGCAAGAGCAGATCCTCGAAAAATACAGAAAGAAAGAAGACAAAATGATGGAAGAGTTTGAGAAAAAGGCTCTCTCAAGGGGCTTCGCAGTTTCCTCTGTTCAGGTAGGTCCTTATAAAAAACCTATCCTGAAACCTATATTGAAAGGCAAACCAGTGGATTTCGCAACCCTGAGTCACCTTGTTGCAGAAGGAAAATTGAAAGAAAAAGAATACAAAAACGCGGAAGAGACATATAGAGAACTCTCTTATCAACTTGAAGATTTACTAAAAAAAGCTAATGAATTTAATAAAAAGGCTGTGGAAGAGGTTGAAAACGCGTTAAGAAATATTATAAAGCCAATAATAGAAATAAAACTTGAGCCTCTAAAAAAGAACTACAAGGATAAAAAGACACAAAAATTCCTTAACGATTTCATAAATGAATTTATGGAGGATCTAAGGGAAATAATCGCAGGAAAAACTATTCAATTTCCTGAAAAGTATCGGGTGAATTTGTTAATTGATAACACAAATGTAAAATCCCCCCCTATTGTATTCGAAAATTCTCCTACATTCCAAAAATTATTTGGCACAATAGAGGTGAGGGCAGAACAAAACGGTGTTTTTAAAACTGATTTTACTATGATAAAAGGAGGATCCTTACTTAAGGCAGACGGCGGCTTCCTCATACTGAACGCATATGATGTCCTGATTGAACCTAATGTTTGGCAGAAACTAAAAAGAACCCTAAGGAACGGTGATCTTGAAATCCAGACACCTGAAACACTTGGGGTCTTTGGTATTTCAGCTTTAAAACCTGAACCAATAAAGGTTGATGTAAAGGTTATAATGATTGGAGAACCCTATTTATACGAGCTATTATACAATGAAGACAGGGAATTCGGAAAACTGTTCAAGGTTAGGGCTGATTTTGATTATGAAATTCCTCTAAATGAAGATGCTGTACGCCATTATGCATTCGTACTAAAGAAGATTTCTGAGGATGAAAAATTGTTGCCAGTAGATAAATCAGGTATATATAAAACAGTTGAGGTTGGCGCAAGAAAAGCTGGAAGAAGGGATAAAATAACCAGTGAATTTAACTTTATAGCTGATATTTTAAGAGAGGCCAATTTCTGGGCATTATCAAAAAAGAAAAGGTATATTTCCGATAAGGATATTGAGAAAGCTGTTGAACATAGATATTTAAGGTCCAATCTGATAGAAGAAAAAATCCTGGGAATGATAAGGAGAGGCGATATATATGTTGATGTAACAGGGAAAAAGGTAGGACAGATTAATGGGCTTGAAATATACTCTATTGGAGGATTAGAATTTGGAAAACCAGTAAAACTGACGGCATCTATTTCAATAGGTGAGAAGGGAATTATCAATATTGAGAGAGAAGTAAAGCTTAGCGGACCTATACATAGTAAGGGAGTATTAATAATTGCGGGATTCCTTAGAGATCGATTTGCAAAGGATAAACCCCTCTCTCTACATGCAAGTATAACATTTGAACAGTCTTATTCTGGCATAGATGGTGACAGTGCATCTTCTACGGAACTCTACTCAATACTCTCTGCTATCTCAGGAATTCCGATTAGACAAAATATAGCTGTAACAGGTTCTGTGAATCAAAAAGGATACATTCAACCTATTGGTGGTGTTAATGAAAAAATAGAGGGTTTTTTTGATACCTGTAAAATCCTTGGATTTACAGGTGATCAAGGTGTAATGATACCATCACAAAATGCAAAAGATCTCGTGTTAAAAAATAAGGTCCTTGACGCAATAAAAAAAGAACAATTCCATCTATACACAGTTGATACTATAGAAGAGGGTATAGAAGTATTAACTGGAAAACCGTATGAAGAGATCTACAGTATAGTAAACGAAAAATTAAGTGAGTTTGCAAAATTGTATAAGTCTTTTTACAGATAGTATTATGGTATTGATAAAAAATATAAAATCTGGCTCAATTGCAGAGAAAATAGGTCTAAAAAAAGGGCAGTACATAATAAGTATAAATGGTTACAGAATAGATGACATGCTGGATTTTAGATTCTATGAAAATGAGGAAAGGATAGACCTCCAGGTAAGGGGTGGAGATGGAGCAAAGCGATATATAATTGAAAAAGAATATGATGAAAGACTCGGAATAGAATTATCAGATTTAATAATTAGAAGATGTCAGAATAAATGTATCTTCTGTTTTATGGATCAATTACCCCCAGGATCAAGGAAAAGCCTTTATCTAAAGGATGATGATTATAGGCTTTCATTTTTGTATGGTAATTTTATTACTCTTACCAATCTTTCAAATAGCGATTTTGAAAAAATAGAGAGATTAAGACTTTCGCCCCTATACATATCTGTACACACAACCAATACAAAATTACGCTCTACAATAATGGGTAATAAGAATGCAGAAAAAATAATGGAACAACTTAAAAGACTGATAAATGCAGGGATTCATTTACACACGCAGATTGTCCTTCTTCCTGGTATTAATGATGGTGATTACTTTCTTGAATCTATTGAAGACCTTTCTAAATTGTTTCCTGGTGTTGCATCAATAGGGGTTGTTCCTGTAGGGTTGACATATTTTCGTGAGGGTCTAACACCTATCAAATATCCCGATAGTGAATGGGCAAACAATATTATAGAGCTTTCTGAACCTTATCAGGCTGAGTTCAGAAAAAAAATGAAAAAAACGTTCCTTTATCTTTCTGATGAGATATATATACTTGCTGGCGCAAATATTCCTAAAACTTGTTACTATGATGACTTCCCACAGATAGAAAATGGTATTGGTATGGTCAGAAGATTCATCAATGGCCTTAAAAATGTTGAAGTGCCCGATTTCAAGGGTTTAACATTGCTTGTAACAGGGATCCTTGCTGCTACATACATAAAAAAATTGGAGAAAAAATTCAAGAGGGCGGGAAAATCTGCTAAAACAGTTGTTGTTCCTAACAGATACTTTGGTCCTTCTGTTACTGTTGCAGGTCTCCTCCCCGGATGGGATATACTTGCCTTAACAACACCATTTAATGCTACAAACCTACTCCTCCCTCCTGATGTAGTAAACAGTGGTGATTATTTTGTAGATGATTTTAATCTCAATGACCTAAAAAAATATTCAAAGAAGAATATTTATATTGCCCCTCAAGAGGTTGAGCATCTATCCGAAATGAAGGTATGAAGACAATAGCAATTGTTGGAAGACCAAATGTTGGGAAATCCACCCTTTTCAACCGAATAATTGGCAGAAGAGAAGCCATTGTTACATCGACACCTGGTGTTACAAGGGATAGAATTTATGGAATTGCATCCTATGGTGAAACCTCTTTTGTATTAATAGATACTGGCGGAATTGTATTTTCTGATGACTCTATCACAAGGGAAGTTCTCAAACAAACAAAATTTGCTATTGATGAAGCTGATAGAATTCTATTTGTTGTAGATGTTAAGGATGGACTTCATCCCCTTGATAAAGAGATTGCTAATATATTAAGAAAGACTACTAATAAGAAAATTTGTCTTGTAATAAACAAGGTGGATAGTGAAAAAAATTTAACGGCTGAATCAGATTTTATTCCCCTTGGGATTGAACCAATGTTCCAAATTTCTGCTGCCCATAATAGTGGAATCTCAGAACTTCTTGCATGGGCTACTGAAGGAGTAAAGGGAGAATACAAAATCAAAGGTTATGGAATTGCCGTTGTAGGAAAACCAAATGTTGGAAAATCTTTATTTGTAAATAGTATCCTTGGATACGAGAGATCTATTGTCTCAGAGATTCCAGGAACTACGAGGGACAGTATTGATACATTTATAAAGTTTGGTAAAAATACTATAACCCTTATAGATACTGCAGGCCTCAAAAGAAAGTCTCACATAAAGGGACAACTCGAATACTATACATTACTTAGAACCGCTAGGGCAATAGAGAGAGCAGATGTTTCTATATTGCTCGTCGATTCAACAGTACCTCTCTCAAGACAGGATAAAAGAATATTTTCGTATATTGAGGATGGCCTAAAAGGGGTAGTAATTGGACTTTCAAAGTTTGATATAATTGAAAAAAAGCTAAGAAAAAGAGTACTCGATTACTTCAAACAAGCACTGCATTTTATTGATTTTGTTCCGATTGTACCAGTCTCTTCTATAACAGGGGAAGGCTTAAAAGACATAATGGAGCTAAGCATAAATATAGCAAAGAAAAGAAAGCAGAGAAGAAGCAAAAAAGAATTAAATCAGATAATAAGAGAGGCTGTAAGGAAATTTCCTCCACCTATCTGGAATAAGAGAATGGTCCGGATCTACAGTATAAAAGAAGAGGGGCCTGGAAGATTTCTTCTCTATGTCAATTTCCCTAATGCACTTGCAAAAAATTACATAAAGTATCTCGAAAATAGCCTTAGGCAAGGGATGGATTTTTTTGGGTTACCAATAAGAATAATACCTTTAAGGAGGAATAAATGATCTATCTATTAGCTTTCCTGGGTGGTTACCTTATAGGAGGGATACCTTTTGGATACATCGTAGCTAAAATTAAAGGAGTAGATATCAGAAATGTCGGAAGTGGAAATATAGGGGCAACAAATGTTTTAAGAAGCATAGGTAAGAAAGAAGGCATACTTGTTTTTATTCTCGATTTTCTAAAAGGATTTCTTCCTGTCATTTTCTTCAAGGGGATAGGCATGCATGCGGGGATTATTTCTGCTGTGGGGGCTATCCTTGGACATACGCTCACCCCATATTTAAAATTCAAGGGTGGAAAGGGTGTAGCAACAGGCTTTGGAGCTTTTGTTGCCCTTCTGCCTCTCGAACTCCTATCTGCTTTTGGAGTATGGATTTTCTTTCTGTTAATTTTTGGTTTCGTCTCTCTCAGTTCAATCCTTGCTGCTATTTCATTGCCCATCTTCTATTGGGTATACAAAACTTCTATTGATCCCCTAATATTTTCTATCCTGATCATCACTTCTGTTTATGTGATATACAAACATAAGGCCAATATAAAAAGATTGATAAAAGGGGAAGAACCAAAAATCTGGAAAAAGAAAGGAGGGGAAAAATGATTATTAAAAGAAGGGGTAAGAAAAGAAACTTGAAGGAAAAGATAATCTATTTTGGAAAAATATTGATACTTCCAGCTATTACTGCGGTTATTGGGGGTTATATATCCTACGGTTTCTCACTAAAGAGAATGAGAAGGGAAAAAGCAGAGATACAGGATGTTTCTGTTTACATAGGTTATAAAGATGTTGGTAACTGTTTTGAGGGAAGTAAAACCGTCAGTTACAATAGGAACGAATGGAGATTAATCGAAGGTGAAGTAAGGGTTAGAAACACAGGATATGCCGATCTATCAAATATACCCATAAAATGTTACATATCAGGATACATTACAGGTGTTCCTAAAGCCATCTTGCTTCCCTCAAAACTAAAGATAGAAGGGATAATAATTAAAAAAAACGGTGAAGGGCAAAGGATAGAACTTAACCTTGCGGCATTTAAAAGAAACGAAGAGATGCTTATGATTTTCTTTTATTTTATCCCCAAAAAAGGAGAAAATAACCCTCTTCCATCGGTTAATATAGAAAAAGCAGGCATAAGGGTGCGAAATCTCAAAAAGATTTACTCAAAGATATAACATTAAATGTAGGACACCATCACTTCATTAGCCATATAACCCATCCTTTGGAAAGAAAAAGTCTTAACAAAACTATAATCTCAACCTGGATTTCGGTTTAATTTAAATTTTCTTTATTTATTTGGATTTTTTTGCTTGACAAAAAATAGAGTCTCCGTATAATAGTCATATGAAAAGTTGGTCCATTCTTATATACCATAGGAAAAATGGCAAATCTAGAGGTATCAGGATACATGAAATTGGAGTAATTACTTCCTTATCACTTTTTGGTATGATTTTGGGCATGTTTACATATTTGGGAATCTCAGGTTATAAAAACAGGGCTCTTCTAAGCCGCATAATTAAATCAAAAACTGAAAGAATCATACTGATGGACAAATTAAATAATTTAAAAAATGATATAGCAAGCCTTGAAATCAGTGCTGATTCAATAACAAAGTGCTCAAATCTAATCGCCTTTCTCGCTGAAAGGTCTGTACCTAATAGATACGTATTAATGATGGGTACTGGTGGTATTCCTGCGCCCTCTCCTTTTTCCAATAAAACACTTGGAAAAAGCGTCAATAATATACAAGAAAAAATAGATAAACTTGACAAACTCGCTGGTTTTGAAAAAGAACAATTAAACAAATCGAAAAAAGTGTTAGACGAAAAAGATAATTTATTAAAACATTCACCTTCTATATGGCCTGCCATAGGAAGGATTACTGCAGGCTACGGCATGCGGATTCATCCTATTTTGAAAAAGAGAGAGTTCCATAGAGGCATAGATATTGCTAACCTTCGTGGTACGCCAATTTATGCAACTGCCTATGGGAAAATTAGGTTTGCTGGATGGAAAAGTGGTTATGGAAACTCTATCTTAATAGACCACGGTTATGGTTACTCAACTATGTATGGACATTTAAGATCTATCGCTGTAAGAAGAGGACAATATGTAAAAAGAGGACAAATCATCGGGTATATGGGATCTTCAGGACTCTCAACTGGTCCCCACCTTCACTATGAAGTTCGCTTCCTTGGAAGACAGATAAATCCTGTTTCCTATCTTGATCATTCTCCTTTAATCTATTAATGGATTTTTCACTTTCTCTTGCCCCTCTTGCGGGCTATACCAATTCTTCGATTAGAAGAATATATCGAAAATTGGGTGTAGACGAAACATTAACAGAAATGATTTCAGCAAAGGGAATAATCTTAAAAAATCAAAAAACGCTCTCAATGCTGAACTTCACAACAGAAGAAAGGCCAATTGGCATACAAATCTTTGCTTCAGAAAAAAATGATCTTCTTAGTGCAAGTGAATTTATTGAAAATCACTTCAAACCTGATTTTATCAATATAAATATGGGATGCCCAACAAAAAAAATCTTAAAAAATAAAGCGGGTGCTGCATTCCTAACATCACCTGAAAAAATGCTTGATGTCTCTGCTTTCCTTTCTTCTAAACTAAGTATTCCTCTCACTATAAAAACACGAATTGGGTGGGACTCAAATCTACCCCTGTCTTTTTTCTCCGAATTGTCAAACACGGGCATATCTAAAATATATCTACATGGCAGGACGTATAAACAAGGATTTAGCGGCAGTGTTAACTGGCCGTTTATAGATGCTGTAGCAAGAAAATCCTATGTAGAAATCATTGGTAACGGTGACATTACTTCACCCTACGAAATATTGAATAAGAAAGAGAGATTTCCACATATCAGTGGAATTATGATAGGAAGGGGTGCATTATCTGATCCATTTATCTTTTTTAAAGCAAAGTGCCTTCTTAGAAAAGAGACGTATAATATTAGCAGAGAGGATTACAAAATTTTTTTTAATTTATTAATAGACGAAAATGTAAATTATAATATAATAAAAAGGATTATGCTTTTTATGGTTAAAAGGTTTAAATATGCAAGAAAAATGAGAAATAGTATAGTTTTATCAAAAAACATAAATGAAATAAAAATATTGATAGAGGAATTCCTTGATAGAATTAAATAGTGTATCCTATAAAATAGGAAATAAGGAAATTCTTAAATCGATTAATTTAAATTTGAAAAAGGATGAAAAAATTATAATAACTGGTCCCAATGGAGCTGGTAAATCTACACTTGCTCTATTACTATCAGGTATAATTAAACCCACAGATGGTAATATATTAATCGATGGAATGGATATTCAGAAGATGAATCCAATTTCCCTAAGAAAAAAAATAGGGATTATATTTCAGGAACCTGAAACTCAGTTTATCACAATGTCTGTTGAGAGGGAAGTTATGTTTGGGCTTCAAAACCTTTCGATCCCGGTGAATGAAATTATTTCTATAACAAATAGAACTCTTGCTGAATTTGGAATTGAACACCTGAGAAAAAGAAACCCGTTTGATTTATCAGGAGGAGAGAAGCAACTCGTTATACTTGCTTCAATTTATGCAATGGGACCTGATATAATAATTTTTGATGAAACAACAACTTTTCTTGATAAAAAGCTAAAGAAAAAAATTTATAGTTTCTGGCAAAAGTTGAAGGGATTTATTGTGATTACAGAAGACTTTGAAGAATTCCCATTTGGGGAAAGGCTTATAGTTCTTGAGAATGGTGAAATCCAATTCAATGAAAAAATTGACAAATTAATGGAAAACGGTTATATCAGGACTTCAGAAAACATTTTTAAAGAAGAACTTCGAAATGCAAATATTAATCCCGAATTCTACCAATGATAAGCCTAACAAATGTAAATGTATCTATTGATAGAAGATATATATTAAAAAATATATCTTTAGATTTTTTCGAAAGAGAAATCCATCTCATCATTGGACCTACAGGGGCTGGAAAAACTACCCTTCTTTACGCAATTAAAGGATTTATACCAATTAGTTCGGGTAATATAACTTCTCCAAGAAGTGATATTGTTTTTGAAAGGGAAAGGATGGGCCTCCTATTCCAATTTCCAGAGGATATGTTTTTCAAGGAAACGGTCTATGAGGAAATAGCCGTTGGTCCATCTAATTTTAAGTTCAAAAACATCAATGAATTGGTGTTGAGTGCATTAAAAAAGGTTCAATTGGATGAGTCCTATCTTGAAAGGTCTCCTTTCAGCCTTTCTTATGGAGAAAAAAGAAGGGTAGCCCTGGCTTCGATACTTTCTTTTCAGCCAAGATGGATATTAATGGACGAACCCATAGCTGGTCTCGATTGGGAGGGTATAAAAATATTGAAAGATATACTGCTTGAATTGAAGGATGAATGTGGAATAATTCTGGTAGCACATAGATATGAAAGTCTTATAAATATAATAAATAGAATTACCCTTATAAATAAGGGTCAACTCATTTTTTCGAACCAGATCCATTCGGTACCCTGGGAAATCATTGATGAGATAGGATGTGAAATTCCATACAGTATTAAAAAAGCAATGAATCTGCGAAATAAAGGGCTGGAACTTGGATATCCATTAACTATAAGAGAACTCGTAAATAAAATTATAACTATAAATAAGGGGAGGACTAAATGAAAGGAATATTTACTGATCTCGTAGGTACACTTGTGAAGGGAAAAACGATGGAACCGTTTGAAGATGTTGTAGAAAAATTCAATCAATTAAAAAATAAATTTAAGATTGTTATTATCACGAACAACACAACAGAGACACCAGATAGCATAAAAAGAAAACTATCCGAAATAGGGTTTAATATGGATGGAGTCTATCTGTTAACCCCCCTCGTAGTTTTACAGGATATTTTGAATGACAGTAAAGGGGATGTTTTCTATATTGGTTCAGATGCGGTAAAGGAAATAATAATAAATAGCGGCAAGACAATTAAAGAGAATGGATCAATAGTTGTAGTAGGATTAGATCTTAAACTTACATACGAGAAACTTTACAATGCAACAAATCTTATTCTTAACGGTGCTAAATTCATTGGTCTACATAGGAACAGACTATTTTTAAAACAACCTGGAAAAGTGGCACCAAGTGTTGGTTCAACAATTGCCTTTTTAGAATATGCAAGCGGAAGAAAAGCTAAGATTATTGGTAAACCAGAAAAAGAGTTTTTTAAAAAGGGGTGTAATATAGCTGGACTCTCTGTAGAAGATGTTTGGGTTATTGGAGATGATCCCTACAGCGAAGTTTCAGCCCCTCAGAGTATAGGATTCAAAGCAATATTTGTTAAATCGGGAAAATACAAATATACGCCTCCCGATATAATACCCGATCGTGTATACAATAATTTTGTAGAGGTTGATTGGGAAAACTTATAACTCAGTTAGTTTTTTGGGTTTCGTAATTTCTTATTTTATCAAATCTCCTCTTGTGTCTTCCACCCTCGAAAGGTGCCTTCAACCATATCTCAGCATATTTCTTTGCATTTTCTGGAGAAATATATGCAGCCCCAAGGGTAATAATATTAGAATTGTTATGTAGCCGAGAATAGCTGGCAAGCTCTAAATTATATACAAGTGCTGCAAATGCCCCCTTTACCTTATTTGCTGCAATGGACATTCCTATTCCCGTATTGCAAATTAGAATGCCCCTTTCAATCTTTCCATTTGCAACATCTTCAGCAAGTGGAATTGCATAATCTGGATAGTCGACAGAATTTGTTCCTTCACTACCATAATCTATAACTTCATATCCTTTATCCTGTAGAAAATTCTTCAATATTTCTTTTAATGCGTAACCTCTATGATCATTTCCGATACCAATTTTCATCCTACCTCCTTTTTGACTGATTTCTTTTTACTCTGAATTTTGCCTTTTTGTGTTCAGAGAATGTCCGCGAAAAAATATGAGTTCCATCCCCTCGGGCAACATAATAAAAATAATCTGTTTTCGCAGGGAAGAGTGCTGCCAGTATTGATTTTCTGCCAGGATTACATATGGGACCTGGGGGAAGTCCTTTTATCCTATATGTATTGTATGGAGAATCAATCGTTAAGTAGGAAAACAGTATCCGTGACTTATGCTCCCCCATTGCATACTGAACTGTCGCATCTATCTGAAGTCTCATCCCTTTTTTTAACCTATTGTATATTACACTTGAAATTATCGGCTTCTCATTATCTACCATTGCCTCTTTTTCCACCAATGAAGCAATGGTAAGAATAACGTGCATATCTTTCCCAAGTTTTCTCATTTTATTTGTATAGGGTCTCATAAATCTGAAAAGGTTTGCAACAAGGCCTCTTATAACAACAGATGCATCTTCACTGAGTGGAACAAAATATGTATCTGGTAAAAGATAGCCCTCCAACGTCTCCTCATTTATACCCAACCCTGAAATAAATTTTCTATCTCTGCAAAGTAATACAAAATATAATGAGTCTATCTTTGCCTTTCTTCTCAATATATGCGCTATCTGTTCAATATTAAGACCTTCAGGTATTGTAACTTTTGTAATAATTCTTTTTCCTTTGCTTAATGCATTTAGAACCCCCATAGGAGAAGATTTTGTGCTCAGGCTATACCATCCAGGCTGAAGCTTTTTTTCGGCACCAAGGATTTTTGCAAGTAAGATAAAACCAAAATAATCCTCAATGAGGCCTTTCTCTTTCAAATCCTTAGCAATCATTTTGAGTGATTCTCCTTTTTTAACCTCAAAGAACACCTTTTTCTCAATTGGTTTAATAAGGATTACTGAAAGCACCAATCCAACAAATATTGGTATACTAACGGTTCTCAAGAAATTCTTCAAGGATAACAGAGGCTGCAATCCTATCCACCCTTTCTTTTTCTTTTGAAGGTTTGCCTTTCATTTCTCTTATGATTTTTTCTGCTTTCTTTGTTGAGAAGGATTCATCCCACACATAGATAGGTATGGAGTACCTTCGTTTCAGGTAGACAATAAATTTATCTATAATTTTCTTCATTTTGCCTTCGGCAGGTTTGCCCACTACAATACCTTTAATATCTCTATACTCTTCGAAAATTTCATCCAGTTTTTTGAATATTTCTTCTGAACTAATAGTTACGAGTGGTTGGGCAATTCCCATAGTTGAGATAGCAATGCCTGTTCTTTCCAGACCGTAGTCAATACCAACATATCTATCCATTAAATAATTATAGATAGAGGAAGTGCTATGTCAAGGATAGGAAATTAGAT
>CAZQRW010000008.1:0-41953 GCA_964596115.1 uncultured bacterium | reverse complement strand
TATAGATTAAGAAGTACAAGGATCCGAGCTTAGGATAACTTTCTTTCCTTGACAAAACAAAGTCTATATATATCATTTTCATATGATAATATTACTACTTTCCTGGGAGTTTTCCCTTTCATCTGCGATCCCATCAGGGTATTTTTCCCAGAATACACAATCCGGTGTCTCTTTCTCTCTTGTGTATGAAAAATATCTGGACTTTGGAATTAATTTTGTAAACTTTTCAAAAGAGGGTTACAACCTTTTTATTTATAAATTTGAAATTGGATATCCCTTAAAAAAGGATTTTTTACATATAGTCCCTTCGGTCTCTCTAAATTATTGTGTGAGAGAAGGGAGATACGGGGGTAAGGAGAACGGTTTCTACCCTGATGTGGGAATAAGATTTAAATTTTTGATCAGAACGAAACCCTATATTTTTTTAAACCTCAAATTTGAGGAGGTTTTTAATGGCTCGATTGGTTCGGATATTACTTATTTTGGCATTGGTTTCGGGATGTAGCTTTTCGACACCAACAAGATTTGCCTCTGATTATTTCCCAATAGGAGTAGGAATGAATTGGAAATTCCAGGCAGATTCCCTGGAAAAATATATATATGTTGATAATGAAGAGGACAGCATTTTCCATATGGTTATTGATGGTATTCCATACGATATAAAGAGGGAGTTTGATGGAATATATAATTTGCGAGATGAAATAATAACATACGGAGGTGATAGAATAGATTTTGGAGTGGTGAAGGAGTTATATCTTCCACTTCCTTTTGTTTCAGGGGATTCCTTAAGAGATACCCTGAGGTTTAAGGAGTTCTATTCCGGAGATACAATCGATTTATACTTATCCATAAGTATAACTGTACGTTATGGAGGTACACTTTCTCTTCCATATGGAGATGTTAGGGATACTTATCACGTGAGAAGAAAATTTATTAGAAATGGAGATACAACGCTTGTTGATGAGTGGTATGCTCCAAATCTGGGCCTTGTAAAAAGAAAAGAAGGTGAAGAAATTTGGGTATTAACAGAGTTTTCTTCACCCTGATCGTATTTCTCTTTGTATACATATTCTTCGCAATTGTAAAGAAGAGGAAATATATCGTAATTTGGGCAGGGATCATCCTTTTTGTTACATCAGGAATTATTAAACCCTCCGGCATCATTACATATGTTAACTGGAATATCATTGGTATATTTGTTGGATTTCTCATCATTACAGATTTTATGGCGGAAGCAAATATACCTGCAAGGCTTGCCAAGATAGTTGTTGATAAATCAAAAAGTCTTTTCTTTGCTGTTATTCTCATGAGCATATTCTCTGGTATAATCTCAATGTTTCTTGAGAATGTTGCAACTGTTCTCATACTCGCTCCAATCGCTATTGAGATATCAAGGAAGGCGAAGGTCTCCCCTGTCCCCTTTTTATTAGGTATCACCTTAAGTTCGAATCTTCAGGGGACTGCTACACTAATAGGGGATCCACCCAGTATGATACTTGCAGGTTATACGAAAATGACATTTATGGATTTTTTCGTAGTTAATGGAAAATTGTCTATATTCTTTGCAGTGGAGATTGGAGCCATTGTATCATTGTTTGTGATTGGCTGGATATATAGAAGGTTAAGAAACATCCCCATTGATAAGATTAAAGTGGACCCTGTCAAGTCTTATATCCCTCTCTACTTCTTTGTAATTGCCGTTCTTTACCTGTTCTTCGTTTCTTTAAGCCATAAACTATTTGGCTATGCGGGGGGGATAGGCTCAATGATTATTGCAATAATCTTGGTATTAGTTTACAAGAGGGATGGGGTGAAGGTACTGAGGAGATTTGATTACGAGACACTTTTAATTCTTATGGGTATTTTTATTTTGATAAGAGGCATTACAGAGGCAGGCGTAGTAAGTTATCTTGTTTCCAAAATTGAACTTATTGTTGGAAACAATTTGGGAATGACGTTCGTTATTCTTGTGGTCACCTCTGTTTTTCTTTCAGCCTTTATTGATAATGTCCCTTATGTAACTGCTATGATACCAATTGGTATTCAATTAGCAAATAGTCTGGGAACATCCCCTTATCTCTTTACATTTGGGATATTGATAGGTGCAACAGTAGGTGGCAATATTACTCCTGTAGGTGCTGCTGCAAACATTGTAACCTGGGGTGTAATCCAGAGAGAGGGTATTAAATTCAAATTTTCAGACTTTGTGAAAGTTGGACTTCCATTCACTATCGGGGGAGTAACTGCATCTGCCTTATTTTTGTGGTTTATATGGAAATAAAAGGAGGATTAGAATATGCATATTAAATTTTTTGGAGCGACAAGGGAAGTGACGGGTAGTAAGTTTATTGTAGAGACAGGTGGCAAGAAAATACTTTTTGAATGCGGTATGTTTCAAGGAAGAAGGAAAGAATCAGAAGAAAAGAACAGAAAATTACCATTTAATGCGGGGGAGATTGAATATATGGTTCTTTCTCACGCGCACATTGATCATTCTGGGAGTATACCAAATCTAATAAAGTCTGGATTTGATTCCGAAATTTATGCCACACCAGCGACTGTTGATCTTCTAAATTATATGCTTCTTGATTCGGCTCATATACAGGAAAGAGATGCAGAGTATATAAATAAAAAACATAAGAACGAAGGGACTGTGGAACCATTGTATAGAATGACAGATGCCGAAGAGGCACTTGAGCATTTTTCTCCTACTAACTATCACCAGCCTATTGAGAGGATAATAAGGTTTGAATACTACGATGCAGGGCATATTCTTGGTTCGGCAGAGGTGCTGATGGAAGTTGAAGGGAAGAGAATTCTTTTTACAGGTGACCTGGGAAGGAAGCATCTTCCTATTATAAGGGATCCCGAGGTCCCTGAAGATGTTGACATACTTATTATGGAAAGTACTTATGGCAACAGACTACACAGGGATATTAAACTAGCTGATAGTGATGTGGAAAGGATCGTAAAGGATGCAGTGAGTAAAGGAGGAAAGATAATTATCCCTTCCTTTGCAGTGGAAAGGGCACAGGAGATCGTATACTCTCTGAATAATTTGATTGAGGAAAATAGGATACCTCCTATACCTATATACGTTGACTCTCCACTTACTGTGGATGTAACAGAGGTATTTATGAGACATACTGAATGTATGGATGAGGAAGCAAAGGATATTTTGAAGGAAAATAGAGATATTTTTGGATTTCATAGGGTCCATTATATCACTGATGTCGAAGAGTCAAAAGAACTTAACCATAAAGAGGGCCCGATGATAATTATTTCTGCCAGTGGAATGTGTGAGCATGGCAGGATTCTCCATCACCTGAAGAATTCCATAGAGAATGAAAGGAACATTATCCTTATTGTAGGATATCAAGCAAAGAATACACTGGGGAGGAAACTTGTTGATGGTGAAAAGTATGTTAATATTTTTGGTACCCCATATCAAAGAAGGGCAAAGGTTGAGGTTCTTCATGAATTCAGTGCTCATGCAGATAAAAATGGTCTAATAAATTTTGCAAAAAGGATTTCACCAGAGAGGATTTTTCTTGTACACGGTGAAGATTCACAGATGGTCCCTCTGGGGAAGACGTTACAGAAAATGGGTTTTAGGGTTGATCTGCCTGAATTTGGGGATGGTTACGAAATACATTGATAGATTTATTCTTTATCTTAAAACAGAGAGAACGGCATCAGAAAATACAACTGATGCTTACAAAAGGGACGTTAGCCAGTTTTTACTTTTTATCGCCAGGTCTCCAGAGTCAGTAATGGAAAGTGACATAGAAAATTATATTTCTTCAATGAGCAAATCAGGACTTAGTCCAGCTTCAATTACAAGAAAGATTAGTTCTCTACGTGTCTTTTTTCACTTTCTCCAGGCGGAAGGCATAGTAAAAGATGATCCCACAGAAACAGTGGATGCACCAAAAACAGAAAGAAAGTTACCCGATATACTTGAGCCCTTTGAGATTGAAAAGATAATAAAAACTGTGGATTTGTCTACTCCATTTGGGCTAAGGGATAGAGCCTGTTTGGAACTTTTGTATGGATGTGGACTAAGAATATCTGAGCTTCTTTCTTTAAGATTGGAGGATGTCTTTCTTGATGAAATGTTTGTAAGGGTTCTTGGAAAAGGAAAAAAGGAGAGACTTATTCCACTTGGTGAGAAGGCTAGGAGGGCATTAATGGATTATTTAAAAAATGGAAGGGTATACTTCTTTAAAAAAAATAAAAAAACTCCCTTGATTTTTCTATCAAAAAGTGGTAAAAAATTAAGTAGGATGGGATTCTGGAAAAGATTGCAGAGTTATCTACAAATTGCTGGCATAGGGAAGAGAGTCACACCTCATACATTCAGACATTCATTTGCTACTCATCTTCTTGAAGGAGGTGCGGATCTCCGTGCTGTCCAGATTATGCTTGGACATAGTGATATCTCAACAACGCAGATATATACGCATATTGACAGGGAATACCTGAAAGAGACACTAAAATCATTCCATCCAAGGGGGTAGTATGTTTTTTAGAAGAAAAAAGAAGAATAACTTTGAAGATGAATTTGGAAAAGAAAAAATAGAGGAAGAGAAACGGGGTGTAGATTCAAAAGCAGAAAAAGAAAAGGAGGATAAAAAACGAGCCCTGAAGGGAATAAAAGAACTTGATTTAAATGAGCCTCCAGAGGGAGAAAAAAAAGAAGGGCTCGACCTCAAATCTACACTTGAAGAAATTGCAGAGAAGACATCGTTGGAGGATCTGCGTAGCGAAAAAGAAAACCTTGAAAAGGAGATTGAAGAGTTAAAAAGGGAGAGAGAATCTGTTAAAAATGATATAGTTACGCTCTCAAAACAATTGAATAGAATGATGAGGGTTAAAAAAGCCCTTGAAGAGAAATTAAAGGATACAAAGGATGCTCTTTCTTAGTCTTATCCTAATATTCCAGATTCAGATTGTGCGTATAAAGTACAGTGGAGGTGATTGGTATAATGATCCTTCCATAATTCCAAATCTTATGACGGAATTTGAAAAAAGGACAGGTATAAAGACAAATAAAGAAGAGAAGGTATTGTCCTTGAGTGATAACGATATTTTCTCGTATCCCTTTCTTTTTATTACAGGGCATGGAAGAATAAATCTTACCGAAAAGGAGATTGAAAATCTGAGAAAATATCTATGGAATGGTGGATTTGTATATGCAGATGATGATTATGGAATGGATGAATATATAAGGAGAGAAATACTTAGAACATTTCCCTCCAATGAACTGATAGAACTACCCCTTGAACATCCTATATATCATATTTTTTATGATTTTCCTGATGGATTGCCCAAGATACATGAGCATTATAAGGGCCCACCACATGGATATGGTATATTTCTTCATAAAAGATTATCTCTATACTATACATATAATACAAATATAAGCGATGGATGGGCAAATCCAGATGTTCATAATGACCCTCCCCAAAAAAGGGAACAGGCCTTTAAGATGGGAGTAAATATTTTATATTATGCAATCACAAGATGAACATATTGAGAAAATAGTAGACAGATTGAGGAGGGTTTTCCCTAAAGAGAGGGAGAGGATAGTGGTAAATGAACTGCTCTCAAAGTGGCATAATGAAAAAGAAGGTGTTATTACATACGTAAATGAACCGGATACTACAGGATTTCCCAAACCAATGATAATAGGAATTCTTGCTTCAGATTGGCCGGGATTATCTGATGCGGTTATGGGTGCAGTCCATGAGAGGGGATGGAATATTTTTTATGAGGAGGGATTTGTCCTTGAAGTTGAAGGTAAAGAGTTAGCAATAATAATTATAGTTATAAAAATTGCAGAAGAAGAGAAACTCAAGAAATTTCTCGATGAAAGGGATGAAATAGTGAATAATATCAGGGCTCTTTCTATTGGAAGTATTGCGAAAAGACTACTGATCTCTATGGAAGCAAAAAGGTTGAAGATCTACACAAGCGTTGTAGATATAATTGAGAGGAGGGCGGAGAAAGAGTTGTTAAAGTATCTTATTGGAGCAGAAGGAGAGGTTTTCAAATTTTTCTCTTCCCGTTCGAAGGCCTATATTGAGGAGAGGAAACCAGAGGATCTTGCTGAACAGATTATAAAAACATATAAGATAATCCAGAAGGTAAAAAGAAGCAAAGGGCAGGTCGAAGTTTGGACAAAGAATATTGTAACAAATAAGGGTGAGCTAACGGGTATTACTGTTGGTTTTTACGCATCAGACATAAGTCTAAAAGAGATCCTTGACGCAATTATGTTTGTTGTTCCAGATACGAAAATTATGTACAACAAGGAATTTAATACACCAGAAGGGATCACGATTGCAAGGCTCGAGGTTACAGATAGTAAAGGTAAAGCATACGGCAGGGAAGAAAAAAGGAAAATAAGAATCATCCTGAAGAGATTATACAGAAAAAGGCAACTGGAAAAATTAAGGATAAGGGATTATGCGGGGGGCTACGAACATTACCTCAGGGCAATTATACCATTTCTGTCGAAGGAATTCTTGGTGTCAAAGATTCCTCAGGTGTATATCAGCATTGTTTCGAGTTCCGAGTATTTTACGGATTTTAAAGTAATAATAGTCACTGAGACAGGGAATAAACTTGACAAATTTGTTAAATTTATCGAAGTAAATCAGGGTTTAAGCCTGTTGACCATACATCCACCGAAGTACTTTAACGAATGTGTAGTCCAGATTTTTGATGTAAGAGCAGAGGCAGATTATTTTGAAGATGTTTCATCTGTATATGAAGAATTTAGAAAGATTCTTTCAGAAATACTTGGTAAATTTAGAGATTTTGATGAAGGTATGAGGAAAATGGATTTAAACAGAATCCAGGCAATTCAGAAGATGTTGAAGAATATTCCTTCAGATGAACTGAAGGAACTCTATTATTCTATTGAGGACTTTTACAGGTTGAGCGAAAAGGAAGAAAATATTTCGATTCTTCTAAAAATGGCCTATGAAATAATAAATAAATACAAGGGAGAGAAACTAATATTTGAATACAGGCATATTGAAAGCGGGACGTTTGTTGTTATTGCGTACTCTAAGTCGTTAAAAATTCTACAAAAGACTGTTGAGGCTGCAGAGAAATATCAACTTACATTCTCTCGTCTCGAGAGGCCGGATTTTTTTGTGCTTCTTTTAAAGTTATCAAAGGATGGTGGGCCTCTTACGAATGAAGAACTCAATGATCTATTGTCTATTTTAGCTTGACTTTATAGATAAGAAGGGTAAGATATGAATATATCATTGTCTATTGTTAATTGGTAGTGTATACGGATTTATTCATATACACTGGAAGAAAAAAGAGTGCTGTACAAATGCTCAAAATAAAAAGGAGATCAGAATGAACATTTATGTAGGTCATCTGTCGCATGAGGTTACTGAAGAGGATTTACGTAAGGCGTTTGAAGCCTTCGGACAGGTCGTATCCGTTAGTGTTATTAAAGACAAGTTCAGTGGCGAATCAAGGGGGTTTGGATTTGTAGAGATGCCAACCAAAACTGAAGCACAGTCAGCAATCACTGGCCTGAACGGTAAGGAACTTAAGGGGCAAACACTTAACGTTAATGAGGCTCGTCCACGTTCCGAAGGTCGTCGAGGTGGCGGAAGGCGTTCCTGGTAAGCAACGCTCGAACATAATAGGACCACTGTGAAACTGCTATTGACGGCGGATATGATGTTAGAGCTCCGACCTCTTACTTATGTTATTTTTATACACAAATTTCTCATATTCGCAATTTAATAGCCAAAATGGCAGAAACAAAAAGGGGGTGTTCACATGAAGAAAATATCTTTTATTTTAGGGTTTGGGTTACTATTTTTATTAGTAACATCTGGTGATGCTAAGGCTCAGGAGGATGTTGCGGGAAGCAAGGACCATCCTCTCCTTTCACGAATGCCCAATTTTTACATAACAGACTATAAAGAGAAGGAATTTGAACAGGCTGATTTCAAGAATTCAAAAGGGGGAGATATTAAAGTTGAAGGACACAAATATTACATTGAATATGAAATCAAAGAGGGAGAAAAGGCTCCCAGCGAGTTACAGATTTTGCGGAACTATGAAAGGGCTATAAGGAAGATAGGTGGTTCATTGGTCTACGAATATGAACCAGAAGAAGCCTGGCTCACAGTGAAAAGAGGCGGAAAAACCATTTGGATTTATGTATTTGCTCATTGCGATGGAGAATGTTATGAATTGACTATTGTAGAGAAAAAGGCAATGACACAGGAGGTTGTAGCCGATGCAAAAAGCCTGGCACAGGATATCAGCTCTACCGGACATGTATCTGTTTATGGTATTCACTTTGACTTTAATAAAGCTGAGGTTAGATCAGTGTCTGATCCTACCCTTAAAGAAATAGCAGAACTCCTTCAAAATGATCCTAAATTAAAATTGTATGTTGTAGGTCACACTGATAATGTTGGAAAAATAAATTACAATATGGAGCTTTCCCAGGCGAGGGCTGAGGCAGTTGTGAAAAAACTGGTATCGAAATATGGGGTGGCTTCAAATCGTCTTAAAGCTTATGGTGTGGGCCCTTTAGCCCCCGTTGCTTCAAATAAAACAGAAGATGGTCGTGCAAAGAATCGAAGGGTAGAGTTAGTAGAGCAATAATATTTTAAACAAATACCTCCTGGGCACTCTGGTTAAAAATAGAAATACATTTTGATCTAAAAAATATAAAACTGCCCTTGACAAATAGATAAATTGTTTGTTATCATAAAGAGAAAATCGAGAAATAAATGGGAAACCAATGTTTTATATCTTATTAATTTCAGTGATATTTCAGGATAGAGTTCATTTTTCAGTTAACTCTGCAGGGAGACTTATCGAATGATTTTATTCCTTATAGGTTTTCTTTCTATTTTTTTACAATCTTTTTTATTGCGAGAATTTTATCTTACATTTTCAGGAAACGAACTTACTTCGGGTATTTTGATAGCCGGATGGTTGATCTGGACAGGAATTGGAGCATTGCTTGGGAGAAAGAGAGGAAAACTCCAAACCTATTTAATTGTTTTTGCCTATATGCTCCCAATTGAAGCTTTGATTCTTTACAATATAAGGATGATATTTCACCTGTGGCCTGGAGAAGTAGCAGGTATTCCCCATATTTTCATCACTTCCTTTATCTTTTTTGCACCACTATTTTTTCTTCTGGGTGCGATATTTGCAAGAGGAATAAAAGAATGGATAGGCGGAGGAATTAAAGGATTTACGAGACCGTATATGCTGGAGGCATTTGGGGATCTTGTTGGAGGTCTTTTCTTTACATACATAGCCCTAATATTTATTCCAATTTATTTGAGATACATATTTGCTTCAATAGTTGCTATAATAATAGTTCTTATAAAGCAATACAGGGTTAAACGCTATTATATTTTATTGCTTCCGTTTCTTGGGGCTATACCCTTTTCAAAAACCATATATAAAGATATAATTCGGAAAAACTTTCCAGGATATAGTGTTTTTACTATATTCGATTCCCCCATTTCCCGTTATATAGGGTTAGAAAAGAGGGGAATTAAATCAGTCATACAGGATGGAAATTTAATCTTTTCCTACCCGGAGAAGAGTACCGAGGAAGATGTACATATCCCCTTTCTGTTTAGAAAGGGTAGAGAAAATAAAATACTATATATTGGTTTGCCATCACCAGGTATAATAAAAGAACTGAAGAAGGAAGGGAAGGTTAGTGTTGCCTTCAATGATCCAGCTCCGTTAAAGAAGATTGGTTATCACATAAATTTCAGGTATATTCCGAGGGACGGAAGACTTTTTTTAAAAGGGAGTAAAGAGCACTTTGATTTTATTGTTCTTGGGGTTGGAGAGGTAGATAACATTTCTTCAAACAGATTTTTTACAACAAGATTTATAAAACTGGCGAAGAGAGCGTTGACCACTGGAGGCATTATATTCTTAAAGATACCATCAAATGAGAATTATATTAGTGGACCTCTACTTAGCTATACTTCTACTGTATTTTCCTCATTCCACAGCATATTCCCCTATTATTTTCTACTTCCCGGTGAGAATTTGGGGTTTTTGTTCTCTACTTCACCTCTTATAATGAACAAAAGCTATGCATACTCAAAACTTGACTCTCTCAACACTACATTCCTCAACAGGTTTACCCTACCTTTCAGGTTTCAAAAGGAGAGGGTAGATTATGTCAAGAATAAAATTATAAAAAAGAGAAGTATAAATACAGATGATAATCTAAAACTCTTTTTTGAGTCTCTTCTCCTATGGGGGCAAAAATATTCTAAGGGGTTTGAACATATCTTAAAGTTTCTCTCTTTAATCCCAATTTTTATCCCTTTTATTCTTTTTTCAATACCTTTAATCTCCAGGGGCATAAAATACAGGATATTTCTCCTGGGGGGTTTGGGAATTTCCACTGAGATTCTCTCAATAATCATTCTCCAGATTATTTATGGCAATCTGTATCATATTATTGGAATGATAGTAGGCTTATTTATGTTTGGCCTGGGTGTTGGAGCCTATGTTTTTGAGAAATTTCAAAGGGGAGGCAGGGGAACATTAAAACTGCTTTTTCTCTTTGCTTCTGTAATTATACTCGTTCTCTTTCCAATTATGAGATTCCATCTTTCCCTTATATTCTTGATACTACTTGTTAATCTTTTATTTGGTATTGTAGTGGGATACACCTATGGGGTAGGAACGAAACTCCTGAAAGGTGCATCTAAAGATAGCGCAGCTGTTGTATATTCTTTTGACCTTATGGGCGCAGCAATTGGCTCTATTTTCACTACACTATACTTTATTCCTGTATATGGAATCAGCCCCACCATTCTTTTGCTGGTGGGGCTAGGAATACTTGGATTTATTCTATAGTATTATTTAAAAAACATACCTATTATGCCGGCTATGATAGTAAGAATGCCAACCGGAATAGATAGGCTGAGCATACCAGTTTGAACCTTCTTTCGTGTCGCGGCATCTTTTATCCCAAGCATAATAACATCAATAATAAGAATAGCCCCTGCAATAATCCCCATTATTCCTTCAAAGATGAGGGCAGGTCTTGTAAAACTTGATATTCCGACAAGGATAATAACAATACCAAAGGGGACCTTCAATCCCTCAAGGGACTTTAAAGATGGCTTTAAGACTTCAACATTCCTCAACATATCCATTATTAAGATCATACCACCAAGAACTAAAAATTCCATAGTTTCCTCCTTATTCTTCTATTAGTTCGACATTTGCCCTGGGAAGGGTAATTTGCTTCCCATCCTCTGTTTGTACTGTTAAAACACGTACTTTTGCCCCTGTTTCAATAACCTGAAGTTCAGGCGGAAGTTCAATTACCTTTCCTATGAGACCAAAGTAGGGTTCCCTTATGATTCTTATAAGATCCCCAGCTTCAAGGCCTTTAGGAGCCTTTACCTCTAAATTTTCAGCTGATTCCCCCTTGATGGGGATTATAACTTCAGGCCTCATTACGCCAGCCCTTATCTGTGTAGCTCCATTTACAGATGCTTTTTTACCTTCTACACTTGAGAGAAGGCTGAATGCCTTTTGTGACATTGACATTTTACCAAAGCCCTCGGTGATGATAAGGGTAATACCCTTTCTTTCCTGACCCGTTATTGCAACTCCAATTTCATATCCAAGGAAATTTTTTAAGTCATAATCGTCGATACCACCCACAACCAGTGCCTTCATTCCTACTTTAACTGCCTTGTTAAGTGCCTCCTTTGTAACTATAGATCCACCGATGCAAATCCTATCTTTTAACGATTCATCTATTACATCGGGGGTTACTGGATCAGAGGGTTTATCTACAATCCTTTTAATGATTCCTTTGGTTTCACCCCCTATACCAAAAATTCCCTGCACGAAGGTCGCTACTGCTTCCACTGCTACTCCTTCATTTTCAAATACCTCAACGACCTTACCATCAATATACGCGTCTATCTGTACAGGTATCGGCGGCTCTCGAAGGATAATCTGTCCTGTTATGCCAGATATAGTTTCAATGCTTCCTTTTATAGGTGATTTTATTTGTGATTTAAATAATCCAAACATCCCCTTTGACTCGGCGATCACTTCATCCTTTTCAACAGGATCCCCTTCCTTTTTTAGCATATAGTCTTTGATTTCACCTGGTAGAACACCCAATTTCCCTGCAAGATTAAGCGTCTGTACGTTTCCAGGGAGTTCAGTTTTTGCAACGATGGTATTCGCCTCCAATATGTCACCAACATTAACGAGGACTTTACCTTTTAATGGTAGTCTCCTTTCCTTTCTTACAATTGTCTTTTCACTAACCTTTAGACCTGGTGTATATGCATGTGCCATTTTCCCTCCTAATTACTTGGATAAAGGTTCAGTTCACTAAACCATTTATCTAAATGTTCTCTTCTCTTCTTTGGATCCTCAGGTAATACAAGAGGTCTTCCCCTTGCATCTATAATTGTTCCTACTACTCCACCTTCGAGTTCTGTCTCAATCATTTTTCCTCTGCCTTTTCCTACATCAAATCTCTTGGACGGAACTATTTCTGCCTTTACCTTTTTCCCTTGCTCAATGGGTATAAGTTTTATATCCCCATACTTTAGATTATATTCGTTTCCTTCTATTCTCACAGAAATAGCGGGTTCTCCCTCTCTTCCCTGTCCAACTGGCACGATAGAGGTTCCCAGTCTTATAAGACAGTCCTTGTCAAAAACCTCAGTAGCTGATTTTTCATGGACTGTGGAGAGTACACCAAGGTGCGGCATCATAAAGATTGAATCCACTGCTAATTTCGTTATGCCTTGAATTTCAAACGCATCCATCATCATCAATGCAGCCTGTACCCTTCTTGGGGCATGTGAGAGAATTCCACCTGAGCCTATAACAAGGTTTAATGTCATCATATTTACAAGGGATGCACCAGTTGCCGTTTGGGCAAATGCATCAGAAATTGTTCTCTCCTGTTGTACCCCTTTGAGTCCTACTGCCATTCTTTTATGTTGGATCAATGCAAGCCTCAGAGCTTCTCTGGCAATAGCCTGTTCTATCATTAATTCCTTTAGAGATTGAGGTATCGTAGTTGGTCTGATCATCTTGTTTCTTATACGGTTTCTCAAATCTCTCTCATCTATTTCAAATGGTACCCATCTCATTATGTTTTGTATACCAGTTTCTGCAAGCACATTGGATATGGAATAACTCATACCAAGATTAGCACTTACAGTCCTGTTAAAGACGCCTTGAAAAACAGAAAAGATATCTGTTGTAGCACCACCGATATCGACTCCGAGTACCTCTATATTTTCTTTTCTCGCGACTTTTTCTATTAGAAGGCCAACTGCACCTGGTGTTGGCATAATAGGCACGTCTGTCCATTTCATAAGTTTTTTATAGCCCGGGGCATGTGCCATAACATGTTCCATAAATAGTTCATGTATCTTATCCCTTGATGGTCTCAAATTTTCCCTTTCAAGAACAGGTCTTAAGTTGTCTACGATTGAAAGAGCGCTCTTTTCCGAGAGGATTTCCTTTACCTCTTTCCTTGCATCCCTATTCCCTGCGTATATGATAGGCAGATCATACCCCGAACCAAATCTTGGCTTGGGTTCTGCAGCAGCAATGAGATTAGCAAGATGGACCACATGCGTTATTGTACCTCCATCGACACCTCCGGATAGGAGTATCATATCGGGTCTGAGTCTACGAATCAATTCAATCCTTTCATGGTCTTTTCTCTTGTCATTTGTTGCAATTACATCCATTACTATTGCACCAGCGCCAAGTGCGGCTCTTGCTGCAGATTCAGCGGTCATTTGTTTTACTACGCCTGCTACCATCATCTGAAGCCCGCCACCTGCGCTTGAGGTAGAGACGTAGATATCCACACCCTTCTTTTCGTTTGAAGGATTTAATATTTTTTCGCCTTCAAGTATCTCTGTATTTGTCAATTCCTCTACTTCTCTTATAGCATTTAATACACCCCTTGTGACGTCTTCAAACGGAGCTTCTACAGTAGTAGGAGCCTCACCTCTTACAACCAGTCTATATTCATCTCCTCTTTTTTCTATCAGTATTGCCTTTGTTGTAGTACTTCCACAATCAGTTGCTATTATTCTTTTTAGGTCGTTTTTTTGATTCATTATTCCTCCTTTCAATCTCTTGAATCAGGTATTCGACGTTTTCCCTCTTTTCAAGAAGTAGAGAAATCTCCCAGTATTTTTTTGAGTGAAATATTGCCTGGACAACAGGGTTAGCCATAATTAGAACCTGGGAACCTATAAAACTCAATGGTTTAGTCACCTCAAGAAAGAAAATCGCAGGGGCAGTAAGTCCTCTTTCTACAATGTCCTGGGCTACATCACCAAGCACTTTGCTTTTCTCTTCCTCAGGGATATCCTCAGAAGAGTAGAAATTTTCAACAGGATTATTATTACCAGTGAACATCTAACTCCCTTGCTGCTTTTGCTTCATCCAATCGTTTAATGGGTGTATTAACAGGTGCATTTTTGAGTTCTTCAGGTGAATTTTCTGCTTTCTTTGCAATCTCTATCATTACCTCCGAAAACTTGTCCAGAACCCACTTAGGTTCTGTTTCAGTTGGTTCTATCATTAGCGCCTCTGAAACTATTAAGGGAAAGTATATTGTAGGTGCATGTAAACCATAATCCAATATTTTTTTAGCAATATCAAGTGTCCTTACACCATTTGCCTTCTGTATATCACCAGAAAGCACAAATTCATGCATACATCTATTCTTATATGGTAAATCATAGTAGTCTTTTAAAATCTCTCTAAGGTAATTTGCATTTATAACGGCTTGTTCAGTTGCCCTTTTTAAACCCTTTGTCCCAAGCATACGTATATACGCATATGCCTTTACCATTACACTGAAGTGGCCATAGAATCCCAGTATTTTACCTATAGAGTCAGGGTAATTATAGTCTAATTTAAATTTTTCTTCGCTCTTTACTACCCTTGGAACCGGAAGGAAAGGGACCAATTTATCAGATACACCAGAAGCTCCACCTCCAGGGCCTCCACCACCATGTGGTGTGGAGAAGGTTTTATGGAGATTAAAATGGAGTATGTCTACTCCTACATCACCTGGTCTAAAGTATCCCATAAGGGCATTTAGGTTTGCCCCATCCATATATAAAAGAGCATCGTGTTTATGAAGTATATCAGCAATTTCACCAATATAGGGTTCAAAAATACCAAGGGTATTTGGGTTTGTTATCATTAATCCTGCCACATCTTCATCAACATTTTTATTAACAATGTCAGGGGTTAGAATACCTTCATCGTTAGAAGGAATCTTGGCAGCAACGAATCCAGCCCTTGTTGAAGAAGCAGGGTTAGTTCCATGTGCTGAGTCAGGGATCAAAATTTTTTTCTTGTTGATATTTCCTCTTTTTTTATGATAGGCTCGCATTAGTAAAAGGCCGAGTAATTCGCCGTGAGCCCCTGCGGCGGGTTGTAGAGAGACATCTTTAAAGCCTGTTAATTCTCCAAGTGATTTTTCAAGCTCGTACATTATCTGGAGTGCCCCCTGCACATACTCGTCATTTGTGTAAGGATGAAGAGAGGTAAAATTCTCAAAGCGTGATACATCCTCATTTATTTTTGGATTATACTTCATTGTGCAGGAACCGAGGGGATAGATACCCTTATCTATATGATAATTGAGAGATGATAGATTGGAGAAGTGTCTTACAACCTCTACCTCACTTACCTCTATCATATGTAATCTTTCCCTTAAGTGGGAATCTGGAAAGATTTCTTCTAAAGGGACATCCTCTACATCTAAAGAGGGCAGTGTATACCCTCTTGCTCCTTCTCTTGATATTTCCTTCAACAATTCCATACAGTTAATATAATTTAAATCATTTACTTTGTCAACAAATATTTGGAAATTGTAGTTCTAAACAAGAAGATTTTTATTGACCAACTATGATAATTATGTATTATAAAAAAAAGGAGGATTTATGGAAAAATCAGAGGTATATTCTCTTGTAAAATCTGGAGAAGTTAAGAAAATAAGATTGTGGTTTACCGATATACTCGGAATGGTGAAGGGTTTTTTTATAAGTCTTAATGAGGCTGAGAGGGCTATTGAGGAGGGGATTAATTTTGATGGTTCATCTATAGAAGGGCTTGTTAGAATAGAAGAGTCCGACCTTACTGCAAAACCCGATCTCAACTCTGCGTATATAGTACCTGAAGATGATGGTGAGAAATCCCTTATTTTTATTTGTGATATTTACTATCCTGATGGAAAACCTGTTGAATGCTCTCCAAGATATATATTGAAAAAAACACTTGAGAGGGCAGAAAAGATAGGCTGTAAATACTACACTGGAGCCGAGCTTGAATTCTTTTATTTCAAAAATCCAAAGGATATTTCTATTTCAGATACAAAAGGATACTTTGATATGATGCCCCACGATTTATATGATGAAACCTCTGAAGAGATTAATAAGAGATTAAACAATATAGGAGTTAAGATTGAAATGGAGCATCATGAGGTATCGGAAAACCAACACGAGATAGACCTCAGATATGATGAGGCATTGAAAATGGCAGATCAACTTCAGATTGCAAAGTATATTATCAAAGATACTGCAAGGCAGAAGGGGGTTTTTGCAACATTTATGCCCAAGCCAGTTTTTGGATTTAATGGTTCGGGTCTCCATGTTCACCAATCCTTATTTTCAGGGGATAGGAATGTTTTTTACGGTGAGAATGATGATTATCTACTTTCTGAGATCGCTGCCCATTATATTGCAGGGATATTAAAATATGCAAAAGAAATAACCTCTATAACAAATCAATGGGTAAATTCATACAAAAGACTTGTTCCGGGATATGAGGCGCCTGTTTATATCTCCTGGGGTAGGATGAACAGATCTGCCCTTGTAAGGGTACCTGCGTTTAAACCCTACAAGCCATCGTCCTGTAGAGTCGAATATCGTGCCCCGGATCCAGCAACAAATCCGTATCTTTGCTTTAGTGTAATGTTAGGCGCAGGGTTAAAGGGAATTGAGGACCGTTTAATACTACCTGAGCCTATCGAAGAAGACATTTATAGTATGTCAGTGGAGAGGAGACAAAATCTTAAAATAGATATACTTCCTGACTCATTGTATGCAGCAATACTCGAGACAGAGAAAAGTAAACTTGTTAATGACATATTCGGCGAGACATTCTTCAGCAAATACATCAGGAATAAAAAAGCGGAATGGGAAAATTATAGGATTCAGGTAACTGATTATGAAAGAAAAAGGTATTTATCATTGTAATTTTACCCTGCGTCAATAATGGTTTGAAGATGGTAATTGTGGAATAAATTAAGCACCCCATTTTCGCCCCTTTTTTGAGACTAAAGTAATCCTGGTCACTTGAAAATTTAATTATTTGTGTTAAATTCATCTCAGTATAAAAAAGGAAAAAGGGAGGTATTATGATAATTTCCATAGAGGATGTTTGGAGAATTGATCACAATAAATATCGAGCCATAATAGTAATGGCAAAAGAAGCAGAAAGATTGAATAGAGCAAGGACGACCGAGGAACTTGAGGAGATTGAAGATAAGGATAAGAAGATTACAATCGCTGCAATGGAGAGATTTAAAGAAAACAAAATAAAGTATAAAACTATTAAACCCGATGAATCTACTTAAAGATAAAAGAATTCTTATAGGGATAACTGGCGGAATTGCTGCCTATAAAGTACCTGAAATTATCAGGAGATTACAGAAAAAAGGGGCATTTGTAACTGTTGTTTTGACAAACTCGGGTGCTAAATTTGTCTCTACTCTTACCCTCTCCGTACTAACAAACAATAGAATCTATACAGGACTTTTCACTGGTGAACTTCCCCATATTGAATTGGGAAGGGAAACAGATATTATCGTTGTTATACCAGCGACCTATGATTTTATAGGTAAAATTTCTTCTGGGGTTGCCGACGATTTACTATCTACTCTTATCCCAGCAGCAGACAAAAAAACAATCTTTTTTCCATCAATGAATGTAAGGATGTTTAAAAACCGTATCTTACAAAGTAACATAGCTACGTTAAAAAAATGTGGTTATACAGTTATATATCCTGAAGAGGGTGAACTTGCCTGTGGTGATGTGGGGTTGGGGAGGCTCCCTGACTATGAAACCACTGTTGCTATTATAGAAAGAGAATTGGGTGATGGTTATTTTGAAGGGAAGAAGGTAGTTGTTTCTGTAGGTGGGACTGAGGAAAATATAGACCCTGTAAGGGTAATATCGAATAGATCGAGTGGAAGGATGGGGGTGGAGATTGGGAAGGCATTTTGGTTAAGGGGTGCAGAGGTAACCCTTGTAGTCGGTAGGACGAATATTAATATTCCGGATTATCTTAACATAAGGGTGGCAAAAACTGTAGGGAGAATGTATGAAATTTTAAAGAAAGAAATTAAAAGTGCAGATATATTAATTATGTCTGCAGCCGTGTCAGATTTTATTCCACTAAGTCCACATAAAACGAAGATAAAATTGAGAGGGGAAGTTACAATAAAAATGAAGAGGGGAACTGATATTCTGAAGTCACTCTCAAAGAATAAAGGGAATAAGATTTTTGTTGGATTTGCCCTCGAGGATAGAGATCTTGTTAAAAATGGAAGGAAAAAACTAAGAGGAAAGGGATGTGATATAATAGTTGCAAATAGTATAAATTCGATTGACTCTAATTCAATATCGGGTTATATTATTAACAAAAAAGGGGAAGAGCCATTTAACCTCTTAAAGGAAGAATTTGCATGGAAGCTAACAGAAAGCGTAGAGCAATTGATTACTTAGAATATCTGAATACATTGGGTTTTGATCAAATAATTCTAAGGGAGGATGAAATTTCAAGATATAGAAAACTTATACAGGAGATAAAAAGGTGTAAAAAATGTCCTCTTTATAGAAATAGAAGGAATCCTGTGCCTGGTGCAGGACCTATAAATGCTAGGTTGATGATAATTGGGGAGGCGCCTGGTGAGAAGGAAGACCTGATAGGTTTACCATTTGTTGGTCCTTCGGGACAAAAATTAACCTTATGGCTAAAGGAAATAGGCATATCAAGAGATGATGTATACATTACCAATATTGTTAAGTGTAGGCCCCCGCATAATAGAGAACCTACTATTGAAGAGGAGATGGCCTGCAGGCCCTACCTTGAAAGACAACTTGAAATGATAAGGCCAGAGATAATGCTTCTCTTAGGCAATGTTGCTCTGGGTGCAATAAAGGGAAGTAGAGGAGGGATTACAAAATTAAGAGGTAAGATTTTTGATTATGGTGATATAAAGGCCCTTCCTACCTTTCACCCATCTTATATACTTTCCAATCCTAATAAGGAAAACCTTATTAGAGAAGACTTTGCTGTATTAAAAGGGCTGTACTATGGTAAATGAAACGCTCCCACAGGCTATAGATGTAGAGAGATCTGTTCTTGGTTCACTTATTGTTGATATGGAGGCAATTGGAAGGGTAGAAGGGATACTTTCATCCGATGATTTTTATTTGCAAAGCCACAAAGCAATATATGAGACTATACTCTCTCTCTATGGTCAGGGAAAACCAGTTGACCTTTTACTTGTTACAGAAGAGTTGAAAAATAAAAAAATGTTAGATAAAGTTGGGGGTGCAGCTTATATTTCGAGCCTTGCCGAAAATGTATACTCTTCTGCAAACATTACAAAATATGCTGAAATAATCTATGAGAAGTCTGTATTAAGGGAGATTATTAAAACATCAAATACCATAATAGAAAAGGCAGCGGAGGGAGTAAAATCAGTAGAAGAACTTCTTGACGAAGCAGAATCATTGATATTGGGGATAAGACAGAGGAAAAAGATGGGACAAATAGAACATCTAAAAAGATACGCTGAGGATGTATTCAGAATTATACAGGAAAGGGCTGAGAGGAAGAGTGTTCTTACAGGGCTTGCTACGGATTTTACAAGGTTTGATAGTATGACTGCAGGTTTCCAGAAGGGGGATTTTATTGTTATTGCGGGGAGGCCATCTTCCGGCAAAACAGCTATAGGGCTTAATATAGCAATGAACATGGCGATCAAGCACAAGATCCCTGTTGTTTTCTTCTCCCTTGAGATGCATTGGGAAGCAATAGTTTTTAGAATGCTTAGTTCCCTCTCTGGGATAGCGAGTGGTTCCTTGAGAAGAGGATTTGTGAGTACTGAGGATGAATGGTATGAGTTGGGGACTGCCGTATCTGAGTTAAGTGAGGCTCCTATTTATTTAGATTCAACTCCATCACTTACTATTTATGAATTAAGGGCAAAGGCAAGGAGAATGAAAAAACAGTATAACATAGGTGCAGTTTTTGTTGATTACCTTCAATTAATAAAAGGACCAAAGACAGAGAATAGACAACAAGAGGTTGCTGCAATCTCAAGGGCGTTAAAATCTATTTCCCTTGAACTTCATATACCTGTAGTTGCCCTGGCACAGCTCTCGAGGGCTTCTGAGGTAAGGGGTGGAAGAGCAGAGGTTGAGGCACCCCCAAAGCTCTCGGATTTGAGAGATTCCGGTCAGATAGAACAGGATGCAGATGTTGTAGCGTTTCTTTATAGGAAAAGAAAGAGGAAAAATGAAGAGGAACTGAGGGAGGACGACAAGAAAGAGATACCCGTTGAGGTCATAATTGCAAAACAAAGGAATGGCCCGGTCGGGTCCTTCAAATTAATGTTCCAGAGAGACAGGTTAAGATTTGTGAATATAAAGGAAGATCGTACAGAAGATGATCGAAATTAAAAATTTACACAAATCATTTGGTGATAATTATGTATTGAGAGGTGTAAATCTCTATGTCAAGGATGGAGAAACTCTTGCCTTAATTGGGAGGAGTGGTTGTGGAAAAAGTGTATTGCTAAAGCATATTATTGGGTTGATGAAGCCTGATAAGGGAAAAATTTTGGTAAATGGTATGGATGTAAATAGTAGGTCTGTAAATATTTTTGAGATCAGGAAAAAATTTGGAATGGTTTTTCAAAGTTCTGCACTCTTCGATTCACTCACTGTACAAGAAAATGTAATAATTGGATTGAGGGAACATACAAATTTAAAAGAATCAGAGATGATTGAAATTGCCAGCGAGAAACTCAGATTGGTAGGTATGTCGAATAATAAAAATTTAAAACCATCAGAACTCTCGGGTGGAATGAAAAAAAGGGTTGGAATAGCGAGGGCATTGGCAATGGACCCTGAATATATTCTTTACGATGAGCCTACAACAGGTCTTGACCCAATTATGGCGGATAGAATAAACGTTCTTATTCTTGATCTGAAGAAAAGGTTGAAGAAAACTACGATAATTGTCACACATGATATGCATAGTGCCTACATGGTGTCAGATCGTATTGCTATGTTATATGAGGGCAAGATTGTCTTCGATGACGTTAGGGAGCATCTTCTCACTACCAAAAATAAGTTTGTAAGAGAATTCATTGATAGTAGCTCTATCGTAGGAATTAATGAAAAGTAAGCATATCTATGTTTGCCAAAATTGTGGCTATGAAAGTCCAAAATGGCTTGGTAGATGCCCAAATTGTGGAGAATGGAATACCTTCGTTGAAGAGGTGAGGAGTGGGACGAAGAGAAACCCATCCAGAGTCTCCGTGAGAGTAAAGGCATTAGAAAATATAGGTATTGAGAACAAGGAAAGAATTAGGACGGGTATAGATGAGTTTGACAGGGTTATGGGCGGGGGGATTGTAGAGGGCTCAGTTATTCTTATAGGCGGAGAACCCGGGATTGGAAAATCTACGATTATACTAATGATTTCAGGTATCTTGGCGAATAAAGATCTCAAGATATTGTATGTATCAGGTGAGGAGTCTGCATCCCAGATAAAATTAAGAGCAGAGAGACTGAATATATCATCTTCAAATCTATTTCTTTTGCCTGAGACTGACCTTGACGTCATTCTTAACACTGTGGAGGAGAATACGCCTGATATTCTTATTGTTGATTCTATCCAGACAACATATGCTTCCTACATTGATAGTCCTACAGGGAGCGTTTCGCAGGTTAGGGAATGTACATCTCAAATTATGCGTTTGGCTAAAGTCTCGAATATTACAACGTTTATTGTAGGTCACATAACAAAATCAGGTGCCATCGCAGGCCCCAAGACACTTGAGCATATGGTCGATACGGTTCTTTATCTTGAAGGGGATAGCAACCATATGTTTCGGATATTACGTACAGCAAAAAATAGATTTGGTTCAACAAATGAAATTGGCATTTTTGAAATGGTAGAAGAGGGTTTAAGGGAAGTAAAAAATCCTTCAGGATATCTTATTGAAACCAGGGTTAAAGGTGCATCAGGGAGTATAATTGTGCCCACAATAGAAGGAACAAGGCCATTTCTTGTAGAGGCACAATCGTTAGTCTCAACCTCTAGATTTGCTGTACCACAAAGGGTTTCCACAGGTGTCGATTATAAAAGGTTGAATATGTTGATTGCTATTACGGAAAAAAGGTTGGGTATAGGAATCGGTGGATTTGACGTTTTTACAAACATTGTAGGGGGTATAAAGATTACAGAGCCAGGTATTGACCTTGGAATTACTCTTTCTCTTATATCCAGTTTTCTGGACAGGCCTATACCTTCTGATACAGTTGCAGTAGGAGAGGTTGGGCTCCTTGGAGAGGTGAGGGCTGTAAATATGCTTGATAAAAGGGTACAGGAAGCAGAAAAGATGGGATTTAAAAGAATAATTATTCCCAGACAAAAGGTTGTAAATGATCTGAGAATAAAGATAGTTAAGGTGAAGAATTTATTAGAGGCGAAGGAGGAACTATCTTTGTAAATAAAAAAAGTTATTGTGTAATTGATAGATCTGCCATTCTGGACGGCAGGGTTTACTATCTTTTTAAAGAAAACCTTGTGGATTGTATTCCTATTTTAGCCTTAGATGAGATATATGCCGTTGAAAATGTGGTAAAAGGGATAGACAGCGATGTTAAATCGATTCTTGAAAGCCTTCGAAAAGTAGGCGCCCGTCAGATGAAGGGGAGTACCATTGACGTAGCAGCAAGATTAAGAGCCAGGGTAATACTTTCAGGCGAAGGAGAGCTAAAAAGGAAGGTTAAAACGCTTGGTGTAAAGGTTATTGATCTCGAATCACTTTCAATTATAGCCAGAAGAAGAGTTAAATTGGGAGATAGATTAAGATTAAAGCTCATCAGGATGAATGATGAATTTCGTTCTTTTCTTGGCGATGGAAGTGAGGTTATTATAAATGGGAGGGGCCTCAAAAGTGGTAGGGTGGTGAAATGTAAAGTTGTGTCGATAATGGAGACACCAAAATACAGAAAAATATTCTGTGAGGCTGGAGAATGAAGGTAGGAATTGGGTATGATATACATAGACTTGTTAAAGGAAGAGAACTGTTTATTGGTGGTGTTCGTATCCCCTATGATAAGGGTCTTCTTGGCCATTCTGATGGAGATGTACTTATCCATTCAATTATTGATGCATTGCTTGGCGCTTCCCATATGGGAAATATTGGTGAGATGTTTCCTGATACCGACGAAAGATATAGGAATATAAGTAGCGTAGAATTATTAAAAATTACGATTGGAAAAATAAGAAAAAAGGTTGTGAATATTGATTCTATAATTATATGTGAGACCCCACGATTATCTCCATTTATTGAACGTATGAGGGAAAACATTTCCAGGATTATTGGTATTGATGCTGATAGTATTTCAATAAAACCAAGGACCAACGAAGGCTTGGACAGTATAGGAGAAGGAAAAGCGATTGCCGCTTATACAGTTTGTCTTTTGGAGGGTGATGTATGATATTTCTTTTAATTTTGTTAAACCCTGTAGATGATTTTAGAGTTTTGCAAGGATTATTTAACGATAGTATGTATGAAGCTGCCGAAAAAGAGATGGTGAGTTTTCTAAATCAATATCCCAAAAATCAGTACTCCTCGGATGTAGCGGTTTTACTGCTCAAAACATTTGAAAAAGAGAAGAAGTACAGGGAATTGATAAAGATATCCAATGAATTCCTCAGAAAATTTCCGGAGAAGAAGGATGATATTATTGTTCTAAAGGGAACAGCTGAAATGTCGATAGGAAAAACAAAGTCTGCCATATCAACCTTTTCAAGACTTGGGGGTGAAAAAAAATACCTGTATATAGGTGATGTTTACTACAATACAGGTGATTACCGGAAGGCTACGAATTATTTCCGGAAAACAAAATCAGATTACGGAAGATTTTCACTTGGCTGGTGCTACTATAAAATGAGGGATTTTGAAAAGGCAAAAAAGGAATTCTCTTCACTTAGGGGTGTGTATAAAGAGGATGGAGAATATATGGTAGCCAGAATATCTTTTGAAAATAACGAAGAGGATGGAGAATCACAACTATTGAACTACCTTGCAAAATATAAAAATGGAAAGTATCGGGCAAGGGCATATATTCTTCTCGCAGAGCATGCTGAAAATAACGGGGATTGGCAAAAGGCAGAGGGATACCTTAACAGTATTGTAAAAGAGCATCTTTCTTTTACAGACTATGCTTTTTATAGAAAAGGATTTCATTATTATAAAGCAGGCAACTTTGAAAAAGCAATTTCTACATTTAAGAAAATAAATAAAGAGTCCGATTATTATCCTGATGCTGAGTACTATACTGCACTTTCACATAAAGGACTTGGTAGAGAGACTGATGCAGTTAGTATGCTTTCGAGGCTTGGAACTGAATATCCTCTATATAAGGGAAAGGCAAATTTTAGAATAGGTGAAATCCTTATGGATAAAGGGAAGGACACCTTAGCTTTCCGTTCATTTTTAAGTGTCCAGGGTGAGTTTAGACAACCAGCGCTTATAAACGCTGGAAATATCGAGCTGGAAATGGGTAATACAGATTCAGCTCTTAGTCTATATGAAAAAGCGATAGAGTTGAACGGTAAGTATACTGATGCTGCACTTCTCCAGAAAGCCATAGCCTATTACAAGAAAGGTGAAGATCTTCGGGCAAAGAAGATATTGTCAGAATTGGTAAAAGTAGGAAAAGGCAAAATTTATTTCAAGTCCAATTTGCTATTAGGTGATATATTTATAGAGGAGAATGATTATGAGAATGCCATTAATTATTATAACAATGTTATCAGGTCTGCAAACAAGGAGTTTGTTCCTTTTGGACTTGAGGGTAAGGGGTGGGCTTTGGTGGGGGCTCATCAATACAATAGAGCTTTCATAGTTCTTGATAGCCTTACAAGTGAATACCCTGCCTTCAAGGGCAAAGGTTATATATACCTTACAATGGGTGATGCTGCATATTCAATGAAAGATTGGAAACACGCCATTTCCGCCTATAAAAGGGTAAAGGGAGAAAAGGAACCTGAGGCAATATTCAAACTTGGTATGGTCTATTTTGACAAAGGGGATTATGATAGAGCTACAGAGACATTTCTTAGATTGAAGAGGAAGTATCCATTATATGAAAAGATAGGTTTATCAGAATATATGACCGCTTTATCACTCAGGAAGATGAACGACCTTCTCTCCTCTTCTATCCAGGCCAAATCCTTGATAAAGCAGGCAGTATCCAGAGATATAAAGTTTAAATCTTATATACTTATTGGTGATAATTTTTATGACCAGGCGAAGTTTGATTCTTCTCTTTTCTATTATAAGAAGGCTATGAACCTTTTTAAATCTCCTTCCTCTAACATTCTTCCGGCAATAAAGGGTGTGTTATATTCAATTTTCAGAAAGGAGGGTGTGGGCAAGGCGGTTACAGAAGCCAAGAATTATATGAGTAGATACAAGGATACCCCTATTTATGAAGAAATAAGAATTACTACTGCAAATCTTTTGATAGATGATGGACGCTACGGTAAGGCGATAGAAATGTTAAAGGATACTGGTAATGGTAGAGGTTTACTGCTTCTTGGATTTGCTTATAGGAAGGTGGGTAAGGATTCCCTGATGGTGATATCGTATGAAAGGGCAAGAAGATTCGCTCAATCAAGGAATAAGGCTACTCAAGAACTTACAAAATATTTTTTGAAGAAAAATAATTATGAAAAGGTACTTGAATATGCAAAATCCATTCCAGGAATAGAGGGGAAAATGTACGTTGTAAAGGCGTTATTTGGGATGAATAAACTTGATGAAGCATTAAGTATGCTTAAGGGAATTAAGGGTAGATTTTATGGGAATGGTTATTTATACATCGGTAAGATATATTTAAAGAAGGGAAAAACAGAGGATGCCATAACGATGCTTGATTCTGCCTCAGCCTATCAAGATGTCGCTCCAGAAGCAATATACTTGAAGGCGAAGACATTGTATGACGAAGGCAGGTATGATGATGCAAAAAGTTTGCTTTTGAAGGTTAGATACCTTTACCCTGAGAGCCCATTTTATTCCCCATCTCTTCTTTTACTCTCCAGGATTTTAATTAAGTCAGGAGATAAAGAGAAGGCAAGAAAATTTTTAAAAGAGGTGATTGATAGAAAGGACGGATATGAAAAAGAAGCCAATAGTATTCTTGTTAATATTCATTAGTATTATACTCTTTTCTCAAGGGCTTGAAATACCCGAGGTAATTGTTTATGGAGTAAAATATATTAAAATAGAACCACCGATGAAACCTATTCTTCCGTTTGTAGAAAAGCCAGTGTATATGGATGTTAGTGATAAGATTTTAGCTCCAGAGGGGTTAAAAATACCCAAAGAGAAGGAAGAGGTCTATAATCTCGAGGCTAAAGGAGAGATTAAAGCAGGTAATACTTACAAAATAAGTGGATTATTTGCTACAAATGACGCGTATATTCCTCAGGTAATTTATGGTAAAAGCGAAAAAATAACCAGTGGTCAAGGGAAGGAAATATACCTGCATTATTTAATAAATCCTGTGGATAGAATTATATTTTCTTCCGATTATATTTATCTTAATAATACGAAAGGACAATACGCAAAGGCATTCATTGTTTTTTCTCAGGGGAATTTTATACTTTCCCCACTTTTATTTTACAGGTATAATCAGGGAAGGTTATTTTATAATATATCAACAAAATTCAGCAAGTCAGGAGTATCTTCACAAGGGAGCATAATGAATGGGAGATTAAACGTCCTAAGATTGAGTTATAATTTAGAGAGATTTTCATTTGGCTTTGGTTTCGCTGGTTGGAAACCTAATCTTTACCCATTGTTTACCTTTTTTACAGGGATTCCTTACTTCGAATTTTTCAGATCAGAAATTACAGGCGGATGGCTTGATGAGAATAGTAGTATTTCTTACCCTTCTGTTTCTTACCTTTCCCCTTCACATATTTATAGAATCTATGGTGGGGACTCCAGGTTTTCCATGGGCTATGTTTTTTACAAGAATACTGGCTTAAACAATGCATCTGGTATCTTTTCCCGCTTGGAATTTGGTAGATTATGTGTTATGTCTACATACTTTTTTAAAGCAGACTCTCTTGTTCCTGAAATTCTGGCAGATTTCTATTTGAATTTTAAAGAATGGACAGTATGGTCACAGGCAGGATATAATAAAACCAGACTTTTTGCTGTTTTTAACGCAGAGTATTATCTGAACGATTTCTTTGCTATTTCCCTGGATATGTCGATGTCGACCGGTAATTGGGGAGATATAAAGAAAGGATTTGGTATAAAAACCGGTCTTGTACTTAGATATAGGCAGTAAAAACCCAAAAAGTCAGGTAGTAAATATGCAACTCTGTTAGGGCTTTTTCTCATATGCTATTTATGGGTGTATCGTTCGTCGTAATCTCATTGAATACATCTTCTTCTCTTCCACCTTCTCTATTACAGGAGACAGTGACTGGGACACCTATATATCTTATAAAAACACTCAGGGCAGTAAGAAAGGATAGAAAAAATATAGTTTTTTTTCTTTTGGTATTCTATACGGTAAGACAAGGTAGGAGAAGTATAGTTTATTTTAGTTTTTTCTATTTTTCTCCTACCGTATCTTATGTGGGATGAATTTTTTAGCTAAGCAGCTTTTTTACAGTGTCAGATGATATAATCGTACAATGCTGTAGATGAAAAAAACCACTTGACTTATTATGGAAAAAGTGTATAAATAATAAGAAAAAAACCGAAAGGAGGTGGTTATATGAAGAAGATTTTATTGGTTGGATTGATGCTTGCAGCTTTTATAGGGTGCACGAAATATGCAACCAAAGAACAGATGGATGAATTGGAAGCAAAAAAACAATCTGTTGAAACACTGAAAATGGATATCCAGAATACACAGAGTGAAAAACAGAAATTGATGGATGAAAAGAAACAGAAAGAACAAAAGGTGCAAGAACTTAACGCTCAGATTGAAGAACTTGAAGCCAAGTTAAAGTAAAGGAGGGAGAAAAATGAGAAAAACGGTACTTTTCGCACTAATGCTGGGATTTATAATAGGGCCATCATTATTTGCTCAGGAGGCAAAAAAGTTAAAGCCTGACGAGGCCCAGCAGCTGATAGAACAATATACACAGCAAGAAACACAGTTGAAGGCTCAACTTGCCAATGAAAAGGCGGATGTTGAAAACCTGAAAGCTGAAATTGCCAAACTTGATGCTCAAATTTCCGAACTTGAGGCAAAGATTGAAGAACTAAAGAAAGAAGTTGAAGCAAGAAGTTATTATGTGGTAAAACCCGGGGATTGGCTTTCCAAAATTGCTGAGAATCCAAAAGTCTATGGGCATGGGAATTTCCGTAGATGGAAGGACATTTATAATGCAAATAAGGATTTAATAAAGAATCCTGATATACTTTCTCCTGGTTGGAAATTAAAGATTCCCCGTCCCTGATTGAAAAATTTATTAAAGGGCAGTCTCTAAAAGATTTTTACTATAAGGAGACTGCCCTTTTCTGTTATGAAAATAGAAAACGGTGAGATATATGAAGTAGATGGTATAAATACTTTTAGCCTGTTGGGTAGGAATGAAGAAAATATACCCTTCCTTGAAGAGATTTTTGGATTAAAGGTTTTTTCTCGAGGAAATAAGCTTTTTTTAAAAGGTCAAAAAGAGGCTATTCAAAATGCTATCCCAAAAATTAAAAAATTGGTAAATCTTACAAAGTCGGGGGAATTGCTCAGCAAGGAAGAAATAATGTTTCAACTTCAGACGAATAGTAAGGAGAAAAATAATATTATCCTTCCTAAAAAGGTCATAAAACCACGTACTATTAGACAGAAGGATTATCTTGAATATATAAAGAAGAACACGATTATATTTGCAATCGGTCCTGCCGGTACAGGGAAAACTTATTTAGCAGTGGCATCTGCCCTTAACGCCCTATTACGAAAGGAAGTTTCAAGAATTGTCTTAACCAGACCTGCAGTAGAAGCAGGTGAAAACTTAGGCTATTTGCCAGGTAGTTTTATTGAGAAAGTTGATCCTTACTTAAGACCCCTTTACGATGCACTCTATGACATGCTTCCTGTTGATAAGGTTAGGAGGTATATAGATAGTGGTATTATAGAGATAGCCCCTCTTGCTTTTATGAGGGGGAGGACCCTTAGTGAGTCATTTATACTTCTCGACGAGGCCCAAAATACCACGCATACACAATTAAAAATGTTTTTGACAAGGATTGGCGAAAACTCAAAGGCTATTATCACAGGTGATATTACACAGATTGATCTTCCTGGTGAAACGGTTTCAGGACTTGTAGAAATTCAAAAAGTATTGAAGGATTTACGGGGTGTTAAATTTATTTATCTTACCTCTGAAGATGTTGTAAGAAACAACCTCGTGCAAAAGATTGTGCAAGCGTATGAGGACTATGAAAATGAATAAGATGGGGTGGGTTCTCTTTGGGTTGACTCTTTTTGTTGTGCTTGATGTACTATACCCATTTAAGAAGCCCGCATATCATCTTAAAGTTGGTGATATAGTAAAAAAAGACATAATTGCGCCTTTTGATTTCCCTATATTTAAGGATAAACAAACTCTACAAAAGGAAAGGGATGAAGCTGTTTTTTCAACACCACCTGTTTTAAGACTTGTAAGGAATGAGAAGGAAGTTAGCAATTTTTTTAAAAATATTAGATATCCAGGTAAAAGACTTGAGAAACTAATTAAGGACATAATCAATAAGGGGATTGTTTTTGATAAGAGCAGGTTACCACCAAGCAGGGGAGATATGTATGAGATTGTGAGCGCGGGTAAGACAAAATTTGAGAAAAAAAGTGATTTTTATTCATATACAGAGGCGAAGGATACTGTATTAAAAATATGCAAAAAGGTTTTCAGGGATAGTTTAAAGGTAGAAAAATTTTTTAATCAGGTCAATTACCTGATACAACCCAATTTATTACTTGATATAACAGAGACAGAGGCAAAGAGAACTGCTGCAAGAAGGAGTGTTCCTGAGGAATTTGGGGTAATAAAAAAAGGAGAGATTATTGCGAGAGCCCACGACATTGTGACTGAAGAGACCTATAGAAAGCTACGCTCATTTTATATAGCGCAAAAAAAACTAAGCAGGCCCGCACAGATGCATAATTTCTTAAGTGCCCAGATTACTTTTTCGATCCTTATTTTTCTTCTAATTTTTGCTCTTTATAAAAGAAAAAAGAATATTTATATTGAGTGGAGGCATAGATTCATCTTTATTATTATGGTTTTTTTCATACTACTTCTTGCAAGGATTTCTCCATCACCGCAATTTTACTATTTAATTCCTCTTTCCGCTGCAGCTATGGTTCTTACACTTGAAGGGGGTATCACAGTAGGATTTTCATTTAATATTTTTGTAATTATTGTACTGCTAATATACAACATAGCTCATACTATTTTTTATATACCTATTTTTATGAGTGGTATTATTGCCTCTGTGCTGGTCGAGGATGTGAAAAACCGTGGAGAATTTTTTAAAATAGGGTTATACATTAGTATCTTTACGGGTTTATTTGTTCTTGGTGTAAGCATTAACAACGGTGAGGGAGTTTTACTATCATTCTCAGAATCTCTGTTGGGTTTTGCCAATGGTATTATCTCTATTCTTATTCTATTCGGTTTATTGTCATTTTTTGAGAAGGTATTTAATATATCTACTAATTTTACTTATCTTGAATTAGCAAATTTAAATCAGCCCTTATTGATGCAGCTTTCTGCAAAAGCCCCTGGTACCTATCATCATAGTATTCTTGTCGGCAATCTTGCCGAAGCGGGTGCAGAAGCGATAGGTGCGAACTCCCTTCTTGCAAAGGTTGGGGGTTATTACCACGATATAGGTAAGATGGAAAGGCCCGAATATTTTATTGAGAATATCGATCCTCAATTTAATCCACATAATGATCTCCCACCCAAACTTTCAGCTGCAATTCTCCGATCACATATTTCTTTTGGGGTTGAGCTTGGTGCAAAATATAAACTTCCAAATGAAATTTTAAAAATAATACGTGAGCACCATGGGAGTACCTTAATGAAACCATTCTTTGAGAGGGCAAAAGAAATGTATGATAATGTTAAACCTGAGGACTATTCTTATGTAGGTCCGCCGCCTTCTTTTAAAGAATCGTGTATTATTATGCTTGCAGATTCAATAGAGGCTGGAACAAGAAGTCTCGAAAATACCGATGAGAAGACTTTAAAAGAGTTCATTTCAAAAATCTTTGAAATGAAATTAGTGGGGGGTCAATTAATAAATAGTGGTATTTCGATAAGAGACCTAAAGAACCTTCAAGATGTTTTTTTTGGTAGAATACAAGGGACTTTTCACACAAGACCTTCATATCCAAAATGATAAAGGTATATACAAATATACTGAGAGAGTATAACGATTTAATAAAAAAGAAGGCAAAGGAAGTGCTCAAGAAAGAGGGACTTAAAGGAGAAGTGAGTATTACTCTGGTGGATGATGAGACAATGATAAAACTTAATAAAAAGTATAAAAATAAGAATACCACAACAGATGTGCTCACATTTCCATTCAAGGAAGGCAATGATATCGAATTTAGCTATGATCTTCTGGGTGATATTTATATATCAATTGAGCAAGCCATGAGACAGAAGAAAGGAACTCTATTGGAGGAAATATTCCTGCTTGTTGTCCATGGGTTACTCCATCTTGCTGGTTATAATGATGAGACATTTGAGGAAGCAAAAATTATGAGAAAAAAAGAGAAAGAATATCTATGATTTATTTTGTTATTTTTATGATTGCCCTTCTTGTTTTATCCTTTATTTTTTCTTCTTCGGAAACAGCGATATTTTCGCTGCAACCATATAGGCTTACCTCTCTCAGTGAAAAAAGTAGGGACAGACTTTTCTATTTAATTCGTTCACCAACAAGACTCCTCATTACAATTGTTTTGTCTAACACCCTGGTAAACGTATTGATATCAGGTATATATGAAAGGATTATTCCTGAGGATATTTCTATAATTTACAGCACTATAATAATCGCGGGAGTAATTATGGTTTTTGGTGAGTATATCCCAAAGATAATAGCGATTAAAAAGAGACTTTTGATCTCGTCTTTTTTTTCTATATTAATTCTTTATTTTTACAGGTTTTTTCTCCCCCTATCCTATATTACAGAGAAATTCATAGCATTTTTTGAAAGAGGTAAAGATAGAAGGGTAAAATCAGAAGAATTAGCAGAAGAGATAATTCTTGTAGGGTACGAGGACGGCACAGTTGAGAATGTAGAATACAAACTTTCTAAGGCCTTTTCCATTATTTCTCAAGAAAAATTAAAAAGTATTATGAAACCGAGAACTGAATTGATATTTATTGAGGAAGGGGAGGAGGTTGATGCAGTTCTAAAAAAGATACCACCTGGGATAAAAAGGGTTCCTATTTATAAAGAGAATATAGATAATATAAGGGGTATTATTGATGTTAAAAACATTATTTTTGAACATGGAATTGTAAAGAATTTTGTTGCCACCCCTTATTTTTTAAATGAGGAAAGTAATTTTTTAGTTCTACTTAAATTTTTTAGGAGGACCGGTGCAAAAGCTGTTTTTATCATTGACGAATATGGTGGTATATCAGGGATGATTGACATCGAAGATATTGAAAAAATTTTACTCCAGTCATTGAATAATATAGATGAAGAAATAAAAAAAATCAATGAAAACGAATGGGAGGTATGTGGTTCAATCGATATTAATAAACTTAAAGAAATTCTTCCTGATGGTGTAGATTATGACAGATTTTCAACTATATCAGGTTTAATTATGAATCTATTGGGGCGTGTGCCTGTAGAAGGAGAGGTATTCTCCTATAAAAATCTTATATTTATGATTACAGACGTAAGAGGCCAGAAAATAAACAAGTTAAGAGTAAGGAAGAGAGATTGACGATATATTTTTATATTATCATACTGATACTTATAATGTTTTTTAATGCTGCAGAGATTGCCTATGTTTCTGCAAGGAGAACATTTTTTCTGAAGAAAAAAAGCAAATCATATGTCTACAGGATGGCACGATCCATTTATAATAAGCCTGAGATCTACTTTTCTGTTGTTCTTATTGGGACAAATCTTATGATTGTTCTTTTCTCGATATTGTACGCAAAATCCCACAGTATTTTAATGACCTCTATAGTTCCGACATTGGCGATATTATTCATAGGTGAGGTTATTCCTAAAACAATCACTTTAAAATTTCCCGAGCGGTTGACTCTTATTTTTTCATTACCTATAAAAATCTTGTATATTTTATTCTATCCGTTACATATAGTAGTAAAATATGTATCGGAGGGTTTGCTGAGAATTTTTAGGTTTAGAATAGAACCAGAAGTTTTGAATAAAGCAGAAATCGAAGTTGCTATGAAAGAGAATGTTATCAAAGGAATTATGAAAAAGGAGGAGTATTCTATATTAAAAAACGTTCTATCTCTATCTAAAATGGATATCTCCGAGGTGATGGTTCCAAGGATTGATATAGTTGCTTCTGATATAAATGAAGGCATTGAAGGGGTCTTTGAATCCTTCAGAAAAAGAAGATTTTCCAGGATACCAATTTATAAGGATTCTATCGATAATATAATTGGCATAGTGCATATAAGAGAACTATTAAAAGGAAATAAAGAAGGACTTGATAAGTTTTTGAAACCCGTAAAGTTTATATCGGAAAATAAAACCTGTGAAAAGGCACTTTATGAACTCTTATCTGATATCAATAGGGCTGCTATTGTAATTGATGAGTATGGAGGAACAACAGGCTTTGTAACGGTTGATGATATATTTCTCGGAATAATGGGTTCTTCCATTGATTATGATCTGGGTTTTGAAGGGGCGCTAATTCTGAAGGGAGAAGTAAAGGTGAAATCTATTGGAATAGAAAGCTCAGAGGACACAGTTGCAGGTTACATTATACAAAAGATAGGGAGAATTCCCAATGAAGGTGAAGAAATTGTTATAGACAAGTATAAATTCAGGATCCTTGATGCTTCAGATAGAAAAATAAAAAAAGTTCAGGTTTTTAAATGAGAATATTTTTTATCATTCTTGGTAGTATATTGGCAGCCTTAGGATACGAACTTTTTCTTGTGCCTATGAAGATTGTCCCAGGTGGAGTAGGTGGTATTGCTATTGTTCTTTATAATGTATTTAAATTACCCTTTGGTTTGATGTATGCCTTATTGAACATCCCTATTTTTTTATGGGGGGTAAAAGAGCTTGGTAGAAAATTTGGAATAAAGACGGTTGGCTCAGTTATCCTCATAGCTGTAATTTCTGATTTCACAAAGTATTTTTTGAAACCCCCAATTTTGACACACGACCTGCTGCTTTCTTCTCTTTACGGTGCACTATTACTTGGCGCAGGTTTAGGTTTTGTTTTCAGGGGTGGTGGTAGTACAGGGGGAACAGACATAGTGGGCAGAATTATAAACAAACACACTGGCCTTTCTGTGGGCATATCGATACTCATCGTTGATTCTGTGGTGATAACTATTTCAGGTTTTACCTTTAGATCTTTTGACCTTGTGCTGTTTAGTTACATTGCATTATTTGTTTCAAGCAAGATGGTCGATGTTATTCTTGAGGGTAGAGACTATGCAAAACAGGCAACGATATATACAAATAAAGGTGAAGATGTCGCTAATGCAATAATTAAGGAAATGAACAGGGGAGTAACGAAAGTTGAGGGAAAAGGAATGTATACTGGGAAAAGGAGGGCAGTACTTTTTTCTGTTATCTCTAACAGGGAAGAAGGTATTCTAAGAGACCTTGTCAAATATGTTGACCCTGAAGCCTTTATGGTTATTTCAAATGTACATGAGGTTTTGGGAAAGGGATTTCGGCCAAGGACTTAAAATCGCATAATAGATGATAAAGAAAGAAAAAGGGATAGTGCTTACAGGAATTGATTATAGCAACTCAAGCAGGATAATCCGTATTTTTACTGAAAAATCTGGTGTTGTTTCATTGATTGCCAAGGGGATAAGAAAACCGAAGAGTAGACTGAGAGGCAATGCAGAGTCATTGTCTTTTATTGAATTTACTTATTATGAGAAGGAAAGAAGAGAATTAGGCGTATTAAAAGAAGCAAATATAATTGAGCCGTTTCTCCAAATAAAAGAAGATTTACAACTTCTAAATATAGCCTATGGTATTTGTTTCATACTTCAACACATCCCTCATTCTCATCGCAGTATATTCAGAATTGCCTTGAGATCTCTTGAGGTATTGGAAAAAAAGAAGAGTAAAGAGGTTATATTTTATTTTTTATTATATCTGTATAAGTCAGAGGGTATTTTCCCTGAAATAAAGAAGTGCGTTGTGTGCGGAAATAAAGACACAGGGTTTTTAAGTATCAAAGAAGGTGGACTTAAATGTAGAAATTGCTATACCGAAGGAGATATTATGTTGGGGAAATGGTATGATATTTTTAAATGTATCTTAAAGGGTAGGCTTTCTAATTGTACCCATTATAGTGATAAGGAAAAGGAAAAACTTTTGCAAATTTTGATAGATTATGGAGTGTATCATTTGGGTGATTGGGTTGCACATCTAAGGAATATTTTGCCATCCTTTAATTCTGCATAGTATTTATGATATTTCCAGTCTCCAACAATTACCAATTTTTTTTCGCCCTGTCTAAAGATAAATTGATGATGAATATGGCCAAGCAAGATTAGATCAATTCCCTTCTTGAATTCTTTTTTTGCAAATTCTATATAATTGTTCATTTTAGGGAGGCTTTTCCCAGATGAGTTTCTACTCAACCTTGAAATAAATTTTGCAATTCCGAAGCCAATGTCCGGATGGATTAAGGAAAAGAAAGCTCGGGCAAATTCGTTTCTTAATATGAATTGAAGAAGATTTGCTTCACCAAGGTAATCTCCGTGACCAATGAATAATTGTTTGTTATCAATGCTTACAGTTTCAGGCCTTGAATGGGTTATTATTCCAAGTTTTCTTAGAAATTCTCCCTGCCAAAAATCGTGATTTCCAGCCCAATATTCAATTTTTACGCCATTGTCAATTAGTTCCTTTAGTACTTTATAGACAGGGAAAAAATGTTTTGGTATACAATATTTATATTCATAATAAAAATCAAAAATGTCACCAAGTAAAAAAATTTTATTATAATGTAAGCCTGAGTTTTTCAGAAATTCAACTAAATCATTTGCAGCTTTTTCATTCCACTCAGTCAAAAGATGTGAATCGGCTAGTAGCAAGATTTTCATTCGGGAAACTTTTGTGCTATTTCCTTGATTATCTCAATTGCCTCAAAATAATACTTATTCGAAATAAGCTCTTTTAAGAGATTTAAATATGTGTCAAGGTTTTCTGAAGATGTGTTTTTCTGCTTACCTTCTTCTGATTCACCAAAGTGAAAGAAATCCTTCTGGTCTTTCTCTTCTTTTTTTTCATTATTTGAACCCTTAAATATTTCTTCAAAGGGAGATTTATCTTCGACCATTAAAGCCTCCTTTCCTCATATTTTGAAAGTGCTTCTTGAGCTTCAATTAATGATGGATCAAGCTCAATTGCTTTTTTCCATTGTTCTATTGCCTCTTCAATTTGTCCTTTTTTTTCAAAGGCAAAACCAAGATTTGCAAAAACGATACCCTGATTTATTCCCTCTTCTATACCCTTTTTTAGCAGTGAAACTGCCTCATCTGTTTCACCTCTGTCAAATACAGTCATTTCTTTTCCTATGAGTGCAGTTATTAGAGAAGGCTCTTTTTCCAATGCCCTGTCAAACAGTTCTATTGCTTCTTCCTTCTGTCCACTCATTGAAAGTGCAATCCCCAAATTTGCAAGTATCTCGGGTACATCACCCAGCAAATCGATTGCCTTATTAAAATATTCTATTGCCATTCCAGGATTGTTTTTATAGAAATAAAAAACGCCAGTATCATTTAATCTTTTTCCTTTGTTTTTATTTTCTTCCTCATTCTTCATCTCTGTCTGTTTCTTAACCTCTTCCAAAAATTGAGAAGATTTATCCAGTGTTTCTTCGACTTTGTCTGAGATTGAGTTAAGAGATTCAGAATAAGTCGAAAATTTTTCAGATAGGCCTGTTATTTCTGGTAAGATGTTATCCTTAATTTTATCAATAGCGTCTGTCGTATTATTAATGCTTTCAACCAGTTTATCAGAAATAAATTCCTTGATTCCATCAAGATTCTTACTAATATTTCCTACAGATTCGTCCAAATTTTTAGGAAGGTTGGAGAGAACATTGTTCACTTGATTTTTTATATCTTCGTATGCAGTATTTAGTCCCGATATAATTCCTGAGATCTTCTCTTCAATTTGATTATTGCTTTGTTCAATGCTTTTTATAATTTCTGAGAGTGGTTTATCTATATTTTTGCTAAGCTCTGTTTTTGTATCTTTTAATTCCTCTATGAATCCCTTAGAGACATCAGATAAATTTTCTCTTGTTTGAGATATTTCTTCTTTTATGCTATTTATTGCATCTTTAAGGCCTTTAATTATTTCAAATTTAGTATTTATATCATTGAGTGGGGATAATGCTTTATCCATCTTTTCTCCCAGTTCCATTCTTATCGAATATATATCCTCGTGTACTGAAATATTTATTTTCTGGAGGGCTTGTTTAATAGAAAAAATGTCTATAAGATTCATTTTACATATTTCTCTTTCTACATCATAAAATTCACATTTTTCCTTTAAGCACTCGACCTCTTCAAATTTCGAAGAAAGTTTTTTGCCCGTTACATTCCCATTAGAATCGGTTATTTCTTCCTCAAATATTTTAAACCCTGAAAGAAAGGGACAGGTAGCCATTATGACCTCCTAATAATTGGTTTTATTACAGTATATTTGTGCCTGTTAACTTTTTCAGCTGAAGGCAAAACTACACCTTGATTCTCGAGTAGGCCTAAAGCGGCAGTGCCAAGCAGATGTTTTCCTAATCTCACACTGCATATATAGATCATTTTAAGTGTATCAACTTCTTTTTTCATATTCATAAGCAAATCCAGGGCATTTGAAAATTTACCTTGAGAAAGATAGATTTTTGCAAGATATTTTTTCTTTACTTCTGAAGGCAAGGAATATATTAATGGAAAAGCCTTCTCAAAGTCGCCCAACTTTACAAGGATTTCTACCTTTTCTTCTGTTGAATCTGCTAATGTAAGTTTTTCTTTTAACAGGGACTCTCTATAGGATGGAATTTTATTCAAAGGTACTTCAATATTGCCTCCTGCAAACCAGATGAGTGCTTTATCTTTTTCTTCCGGATTGTCTATTTGTTGCAGGGTCTCACGTGCTTCATCCAATTTGTTGGTTAGAAGCAGTAGTTTCCCCAATTCTCTAATAAATACATTATTTTTGGGCTCTCGCTCAATTAATTTCTTAAGGTACACTATCCTTTTCTGTATTGGTAGTTTGATAATGACTTTATAGGCATTTTCAATTTCTCCAAGGTATAGGAAGATATCGGATAAAAGCAGATTGGCATCGTCAGTATCCTCATCAAGAAAAGGAATAATTGTTTTGGCTGCATCAGGAACTTTCTGAAATAGGCTTTTAAAAACCTGAACACTCTCCTCAATTTTGCCACTCTCTTTTAATAATCTTCCTTTTAAAATCATTAATGGGGTGGGGTATATTTCCCCATAGAGGGAATCGAGATATTCAAGAAGTTCATCAGTTATATTTGGATAACTATTCACGAGTCTATTTGCGAATTCAAGAATGTATCTATTTCGTTTTTCTTCATAAAATACATCTATATACTCCCTAAAGTTTTCAGGGGTAATTTTTACCTTATCCACAATTTTGGTGAGTAAATCAAGGACACTATTCCTTTTTTCTGGATAATTTTTGTAGAGTTGAATAAGGTTTTCTCCAGCAGCATCAAAAGAAGATTCTTGAATTAGTAACCTAGCTTTCAAAATAAGAGCAGAGGTGTCGAGTTCTGTATTTTTTGTTAAAGAAAGTGCCCTCAAGACTTCGTCCTTCAGAGATGGGTCAAATTTTAAAGCCTTTTCAATTATCCTGAGGCCCTTATGTTCTCCCTTAACAATAAGGAGTTCTCCATATCTCAAATAGAGAATTGCTTCTATAGGTGATAATTCTATAAGCGAAGATATTTCCTCTATGGCTTTATCTATTAGATTATTATTAAGTTCGTAGGCATGATAAATGGCCTCACAAGATTTTTTTATTTCCTTGGAGAATTTATATAATTGAGAAAGGATAACGAAAATACTGGGGGTGTCTGGATTTTTTTCTGCAAGGTTTTCCATAAGGTTGATGGCATCATTCAAAAGTTTCTTTTCAGCACCAACAGCCCTTTTCGTATAGGTTATAGCTTGTGATATATCCCCCAATTCGGAATATGACTTTGCCATATTAAGATAGATAGAGCCCTTCTGGTCTTCTGGTAGAAAACTTTCTGCATCCTTTCCGTATTTTATAGTTTCTTCTGCGTATCCACCCTTGGAAAGCAATAATAAAAGCGTTGAATATAGGGGCTCGTTTTTTTTGCCTTCATTTATGAGAGAGATAAGGTTCGTTATTGCTTTGCCTCTAAGGCTTTCGTCCTGATTAACAGCAGAGATGATAAGTTCCATTGCCTCGTCAAATTTTTCAAGAGAGACAAGTATCTCTGCAATTAGCAGATTGTTTTCAGCATTTTCGCCATAACTCTTCCGAAGCGTCTTTACGACAAAATCCGTCCTATCGGGGGATTCATTTATAGCCTTAATATACAAAGGTTTCGCTTTTTCAGGATTTCCCTCTATCATATATGCTTCTGCAATTGCAAATGGTAAAACGAATGGAGGAAAAATATCAGGTTTAAAGGATTTGTAGATCTTTATTGCAGTAGGCACAAATCGATTATTTTTTCGGATCCAGCCATCTATCTCTTTTAAAACTGAAGGAATAGATTCTGGATTTTCATCGATAATATCTTTTATTCCATTTATAGCGCGTTCGGGCTGTGACTCTGAGTTGAGTAGATAGTAAAGAATTCTCGGCTTTGTGTTTTCGGGGTGCTCTTTTGAAATACTTTCCAATATATTAATAACTTTATCTATTTCAGCCTCGTCTGGCGTAAATTTCATAATTTCATCAATAGCTCCATCCACATCGTTTCTTTTAGAAAGGATCTTTGCCTTTAGAATAACGCCATCAATACTTTTTTCTTTTGACAAGGATAATATTTCATTTAAAACAGGAAGGATTTCGTCAAATGAGTAAGGAGAGATCGTATAAGACCTATTTAATGCATCGATCGCGCTATCATAATCATTCAATTTTTTGAAAATATCTGCAGCAATAAACAATGCATCAGCATCAGCTTTTATATCCTCTAAACAAACTTTTATATCACCTATCTTGACTGAATCAGGGTCTATATCTATCATATTGTTATAAGTGCGAAGGGCTTCCTCAAATCTTTTAGACCTTAAATTTGCCTCTGCTAAACCCCTTAGTATCTCTAAGTTTTCAGGATCCTGTTTTGACAGCAGTTCATACTTCTTAATCGCTTCCTCTCCTTTAAAACTAGAGACAAGGGAAAGGGCCTTTTCTCTATCTCCTTTTTTGATGTAGAGGTCACTTAAAAAACTCATTATTTCTGGTGCTTTTTCCTTGAAAATCTCAAGTATTTCTACGGCTTTATCAATTATTTCAGGAGATTTTTCTATTGCCCTCCTTATTTGCTCAATTCCCCTTTCAAATTTTCCCCTCTTAAGAAGAATTTTTCCAAGCGCAAGGAGAATATTCGGGTCACCATAAAGGGCTCTGTTTATCCTTTCGATCTCTTCGTATATTCTATTTTCTTCCTCCTCAGATTTTTCCAGTAGCTCGAACAGTAAATTCATTGCCTTTTCTGTATCAATTTTTTCATTTATTATTGTAGCAATATAATAATGCATCTTGTCCCTATTTGAAAAATTTTCCTTTTTCCTAATGTTTTTTAAAATATTTTCCTCTCGTGAGAGAATTTTTGTTAGGACTTCATTATCAGTGTCCTGAACCAGTTCATATAATTCGTTAAAATTAAATTTTTCAGCCTTTTTCTCAATAAGATATTCAGTAAGCTCTGGAGGTTTTCCTCCACCATAAAAAAGATCTTCAGCCTCTTTTATGACGTGTTCCTTAACTTCAGGGGAAATATTTTCACCTTTTTTTGCCCATATTACCACCTCTCTCATTTTGCCATTTGAATGGTAAATGTTCATTATTTCAAGAATAAGAGGTAAATCATCTTTTCCACCCGTAAAAGATGATTGAAGGATTTCAAGTGCTTTCTTAGATTTCCCAGAGGAGAGAAGTTTTCGCGCCTTATCAAGAATTTTTTCTTTTCCACTATAGCCAAACATATAAATATTATATAGCAAAATTTTCATAAGTCAAAAAAAATTTTTTAAAATGTGATTATTTAGAGATGTCCGAAGTTTTACTATTATAGATGTCACATTAGAGAAGGAA
>CAZQRW010000007.1:23689-45639 GCA_964596115.1 uncultured bacterium | reverse complement strand
CAATGTCACACCCCACACAACTCGCACCCCTCTTTAGTGCAATCGATATTTTCTTTGGCATTACGCACCTCCTACCATCTCATGTAAAATCCTATGAAGTTTATCTGTTTCATGTTTGCATATCCATTCTATTCTTAAGCTATCTGGGGTTATTCCAAACTGATTAATAAGGGACTTCGTGAGCATTACCCTTCTCCATGCCCTCAGATTCCCTCTAATATAATGGCAAGAATCAAGATAACAGCCTCCTACCAGTACATTTTTAGCATCGCGATTAAATGCCTTCAATATTAAACCTGCACTTATTCTCCCTGAACAGGGAATTTTGATTACTTTTACACTTTTGAATCCATTCTTGCTCTCTTCATATGCAGGGTATGGACACCATTGGCAAAGAAAGGCAACGGTATTACCAGGTTTTACTCTTTCTTCTATTGTTTTGTATATCTCAGAATCAGAGAATCCTTCAAGTTGATTTGCCCCGGAGGGACAGGTGGCAGTGCAAATTCCACACCCCATACACATAGAAGAAATTACCTTAATTTTTTCGTTTTCTTCCACTATTGCTCCATATGGACATACAGAGAGACATAGCTTACAATTTATCTGTGAACAGATATCTGTATTTATTTCAGAAACAGGGGTATTTAATCCTATATTTTTTAATGTATTTAGTGCAGAGAGAACGGTGTTTCTTGCATCTGACAGGGTCTCTGGGACTATCTTGGGATAAGAGGCAGCACCACATATAAATATCCCCCGTGGATTAGAATCAATGGAGAGGGACGCATTACAGTACGTCGTAGGGAAGTTCCCCTTATCATACTCGTCAAGGGGAATGTTAAGCTTCGACAATGTCTCATCATCACCTACATATCCATGGCTCAGTATCACATAATCTGCCTCAATATTTAATACTTCATCTATCATTGAATCCTCAACCGTTACATATAGCTTATTATCTTTCTCTTCAATATTTGATGGCCTTCCCCTAATGAAATTTACCATATACCTTTCTCTGAGTAGGTTATAGAGACTATCAAGATTTCCATAGCTACGCATATCGATATAACAGATGTATACTTCTGTCTTAGGATTCATATCTTTTATAAGTTTCGCCTTTTTTAAACCTATAAAACAACATATCCGCGAACAATAAGAAAGATATTTTTTATCTCTGGAGCCAGCACAATTTATTATTACAACACTGTTAACTTTTTTTAGATCTATCTTCCCGGATGAAACCATCTCATCAAAATCTAAAGGTTTTATGACATTTTTGTACCGCCCATAACCATAGGGAGTGACCTTTGCTACATCATATTCCTTAAATCCAGTGGCAACAATAATAACTCCTACCCACAGGGTTTTCTCTTTACCTTTTACCTTTATTTTTACCTCGTAATTACCTATATCTCCTGTCACATCTAAAATTTTACCATTTGTAATAATCTCGATATTTTTCTTACTTTTAACATCACCTATCAGGGGACCAAGGGTATGAGAATCTGGCATACCTTCAGGATAAAGATGATCTAATTTTTTAACCGTTCCTCCTAACTCAGGCTCTTTTTCTAAAAGGCAAACATTATAACCTTGCATTACAAGATTTCTTGACGCCTCTAATCCAGCGACGCCACCTCCAATTACAAGCACCCTTTTACTTTGAGGTTCTAAGATCTCCATATGTCCTCCTTGTTAATATTTATAATTCCTGCTTTTTCACACAGAAATACTGGATATAAAATATTTTATTACATCGCCCTTCTTCTATAAAACTAAATACTTTACAGAAAAACTGCTAAAGTACGATCCCCCTGTTATTTCTCTTTCTAAAGCGTTATAAATCTATTAATCGAAGGATAAACTTTCTCTTGCCTTCCCCACATTTTAATAATCAACAGACTAAACGAAGGTGTCTTTTTTCGAAGACCAAGGATCAACCTATCAAACACTGGAAGGATACGTGAGTGAAAAGTGGTCAACAAACCGCTAGTAAGATAATCGAACAGAATCGATATGGAAAAACACGTCTTTAAGACAAATTTATCCAACATCCCAGCACTATTAAAATTATCTTTATACTGCATACTACCCCCTTATATTTAATTATAAGAAAATATATATAATTGTCAATAGAGTTCGTTAAATTTTTCACAATATTAAAGTATAGATATAGATAAAAATACTAATATTTTTTTGCACATTGGTAATCATTGTATTAGAGGGAAGGCATATTACATAATTTTGCGTAGATAAAGCACATTGAGAAATATTTCACTTTATGTTTATTATTATCTCTTGCACGTAGACTTATATTAGTAACATTCTATATTTATTAAGAACTTATCTTTTATTATTCTCTTTTGCTAATTCCTAACTATTTTTAGTAGAACTACTATACTATGGGCAATTCTAAAATTGCCAAAATTCAGATAAGAGTTATCCGATAAAATTTTGAACTATATTTCTTCATTAATGGACTATTTTAACTTGAATTTATCCAGATTATAGTGGATCGTTGCACCTCCATAGATTTAATTTTTGCTTCATCCACCAGTAAAAGTGGGTGAAATTTTTTCTATCTTCTATAACCTCTAAATTCTATAATTTCCGCTGACTTCCAATTCCTTTTATGGATAAAATTTATTCCTTAGCTAAATTTTTAGGGAGCTGAATTTTTCTCTTGACCCAAGAATGAAAATCCATATTATTTTAATATGTTTGAACAGATATCTTCAAGAATAAATAATGTCATTAAGAAACTTGCTAAAAAAGGCAAACTGAGGGCTTCAGATGTTAAAGAAGGTATGAAGGATATTAAACGTGTGCTTATTGAGGCAGATGTTAATCTGGGGGTTGCAAATAAATTTGTAGAGGTTGTTGAAAAAGAATCGATTGGAGAAAAGGTTCTTCAAAGTTTTTCACCCTCTGAGATGATACTGAAAATCGTTTATGAAAAAATGATAGAATTGCTTGGCACATCCGAACCTTTGAAACTCGATAAGTCTCCTTCTGGAATAATGCTTGTAGGCCTTCAGGGTTCCGGTAAAACGACAACTGCAGTAAAACTGGCACATTTCCTGAAGAAAAAAGGGAAATCTGTCTTTTTAATACCCGCTGACGTAAAAAGGCCTGCAGCCTTTGAGCAATTGAAGGACCTCGCAGAAAGAGAGGGATTTCCTGTATTTACAAAAAGAATGGATGATGAAGTAAAACTTTCAAAGGCAGCATTGACACAATCTGTTCTGAAACGATACGATACCCTCGTATTTGATACAGCTGGGAGACTCCATATTGATAAGGAAATGATTGATTCAGCTATTAAGATAAAGGAATCTATAAGACCTCAGGAGATACTCCTTGTTGTTGATGGAATGACTGGTCAGGATGCAGTAAATATTGCAAGCGAATTTGATGAAAAACTTGGGATAACAGGTATAATTCTTACAAAAATGGATGGGGACACAAGGGGTGGTGCTGCCCTTTCTGTAAGATCAGTGACTGGGAAACCAATTAAATTTATTGGTGTTGGTGAAAAACCCGTTGACCTTGAAGAATTTATTCCTGAGAGACTCTCTTCGAGAATATTAGGAATGGGTGATCTTTCAACACTTCAAGAGAAGGCACAGTCAGTTATAGAAGCAGAAAAAGCTAAGGAGTTTCAGGAAAAACTGAAAAAAGCCGAACTTGACCTTTCTGATTTTCTTGAGCAGATTAAGGCACTAAAGAAAATGGGAGGGATGGATCAATTATTGGAACTTATGCCCGGTGGAAAGGATTTCAGAAAGATGCTTGATGAGAGGACACTTGTTAAAACAGAGGCTATAATAAATTCTATGACACCAAAGGAGAGAAAAATTCCATCTATAATAGATGGCTCAAGAAAGAAGAGAATAGCCAGGGGAAGCGGCACATCTGTACAGGACGTGAATCAACTCCTGAAGGAATATGAAATGGTGAAAAAACTTATGAAACAGATGAAGCGTGGAAGGGGATTTAACTTACCCTTTCCATTTATGAGAGGGTTTAGTTGATTGCCCTTGTTGTAATTTTTATTGTGCTTGGTTTAGTTGGTTGTGTAATTCCATATATTCCTGGCATTCCCCTTATATTTTTGGGAGTATTTTTTTATGGTTTAAACAACTCTTTCCAGAAGGTAAACTGGAACTATCTTTTTATTCTTCTCGGTGTTACTACTATTGCAGTTATAATGGATACATTCGCGGGAAAAAGAGAAGGAAAAAAAATTGGAATCAACAGAAGATCAATTTTGAAGCTAAGCCTTGGGGCAGTAATAGTTTTTTCTTTCCTTTTTAAGATAAAATGAATTGGTTTATATTTTCTATTTTTACAGCTTTTGCTTGGGGGGGCGCAATAATTCTTGAAAAGCTCGGTGTTATAAGGATTTCTCCTCCACGCTTCTTGATGTTTCAGGGTATTATTTACCTTGTCTTCTATTTTATAGTATGGCGTTTTCTGGGAACTAAATTCCCAAGAGGCAACTATCTTTTCCCAATTCTCTCAGAAGGTTGTGCAGCTTTAGCCTTTATATTTTTCTTTAGTGCATTAAAAGAAGCACCTGCCTCGCTAATTGTCCCTATAACTTCTTTCTATATGGTTATTGGTATTCTCATTGGAAAATTTTTATTCCATAATATTATATCTTTTAGACAGAGCACAGGCATCTTTCTTTCCGTCATCGGAATTCTCTTACTTACAATAAAGGATATCTCTTTTAAGAAGGGCAGCTGGATATGGGCAGCCCTTATTACTATGATTCTATGGGGAGTTTGGGCGGGATTTAGCGATATGTCTGTTAGAATTGTGAGACCTATAAATTTAAATTTATTCTTTTCTTTTATGGGTATTCTTATATGGACACCATACTATTTTTTGTATAGAAAAAAAGAGGCTAATGGAGATAAGAGGGGATATTTATTCGGGGCAGGGAGCAGTTTACTAAGTGGGACTGGTTCGATATTTTTTTATTTTGCAATATTTCATTCCAACGTTTCTCTTGTCATTCCTGTTGCAAATATTTATCCTCTTTTTTCAGTTATATTTGGAGTAACTATAGGGGAGAGGCCTTCTCTATTTCAATGGATTGGTTTCCCATTTGTAATCTCTGGCCTTTTCTTAATAGGGGGATGAGGTGAAAAAAATAATAAAACCCGGGTTTATTGATTCGCATACTCATCTGGTTGGATACGGGTTAGGAAAAAAGAAAATCGACATTTCAAATGCAAAGTCCAAAGAAGAGGCGTTTGAAAAAATAAGGGTTAATTTGGATAAAGAAGAGAAGGACATTATTATTGCGATAAACTGGGATGAAAGTAAATGGGAAAAGCAGGAATTCCCGACGAGGAGAGAACTTGATGCTATTAACAGAGAAGTCCCTATAATTCTTAGAAGAATCTGTGGACATATAGCGGTATGCAATACCCCTGCACTTAAAAAAATACCTAAAAAATATCCTATAGAAATGGAGAGTGGTATAATATCGGAAGAGGCCGTCCTTTACATTGATGAGGTTTTTCCTCCTTCCTATCAAGATATCAAAGAAGCAATCGTTATTGCCCAGGATGATATGTTGAAACTCGGCATAATTGGTGTAAATGATATAATGACACCTGAGTATTTCAGGGCATATAAGGATTTAGATAAAGAGGGAATGCTGAAATTAAGGGTGAGAGCTTTTATAAATGATACACATATTTCTGAGATAGAGGAATTGAAGGATGGAACTAATATTAAATTGGGTGGCATTAAAACCTTTTTGGATGGTTCAATAGGAGCAAGGACTGCTGCACTAAGGGAATTTACTTTTGATAACGGGAAAAAGGGTGTGTTGATTCACTCCGATAAATACCTCCTTGATATACTTCTCTATGCAGAAGATAGAGATTATCAAGTAATAATGCATGCCATAGGGGATAGGGCAATCTCGCAGGCACTGGATGTAATTTCGAATTTCCCCGATGGCAACAGGCTCAAACATCGAATTGAACACTTTGAGCTTGCCACCGATGAGGACATTGAGAGGGCTGTAGATTACAATGTTATTCTCTCCATGCAACCTAATTTTATAAGAAATTGGTCCTTACCTGGTGGAATGTATAGTAAAAGATTCAAAAAAAATTTTGAAAAAAACAACAGGATTGGTAAAATATATGAATTGGGAGGGATTATCGTTTTTGGCTCAGATGGTATGCCCTATTCTCCTCTCTATGGAATTGAATCGGTCGTACATGCGCCTTTCAAAGAGCAAAGGATAAATATTGAAACGGCTATAAAATTATATACTGAAAATGGGCTCTATGTCTCTGGATGGGATGATCTGGATTGGAAAAGTTATTCTGTTAAGATAGATGATAAAGGTATAGCAGAGACAGTTATATCAGGCGATGTAGTATACAGGAGGGTAGATGCCTGAGCTACCAGAGGTTGAAGTTTTAGTAAAAAATCTTAAAAAAATGATCGTTCAAAGAAAAATTAGAGACGTACAGCTAATAAAACCATACATTCTGAAGACAGCAAAACCTTCATTCAGAGAACTCGTGAACAGGAGAGTTCAGGATGTCAGAAGAAGAGGAAAATACATAATAGTAGAGTTATATCCCACCCTATTTCTTATTTATCATCCAAAACTAACAGGTAGTATTGTAAGGAACAACATAGTAAGGAGAGATTCATCATTTGCACTGAAAATGGGGAATGATTACATCTTATTCTCTGAAGCAGGGACAAAGAAAATATCAGAAATTTATTTAATTGAGGGGATAGAAAATTTCAAGCCATTCAGGCTGTTAGGACCCGATCCTTTTTCTCAGGAGTTCACTCCCCAATATATAGTAAAAAAATTTAGAGGTCAGGGCTCCTGGATTTTTACAATGTTGATAAATCAAAGATTTATTTCTGGCATAGGTAAGGCGTATGCCAACGAAATTCTATTCGATGCAAAGATATCCCCCTTTAAACCTGCAAGGCAAATAACTACTGAAGAAGCGGAGAACCTGTATATCTCAACAAGAAAGGTTCTAAGAAAGGCGATAAAAGAGATTGAAAAGATGGTTGGTGATAGACTTCTTTTGCAAGAGAAGAGGCCTTTTACAAAGGTATACAGAAAAAAAGGTAAACCCTGTCCTGTTTGTAGTACAGAAATAGAATGGGTAAGTTTTAAGGATTATGCTATATACTATTGCCCCAATTGTCAAACAGGAGGTAAAATATTTAAGGACAGGCGCCTGTCGAAGTTCTTAAAATAACTATTGAATTTTTCCCTTGAACTTATTTAAATAATTAGTATTATAAAAATATGGGAATCTCTGTTATAATAATGGCAGGTGGGATTGGGAAAAGAATGAATTCAAAGAAGGTAAAGGTCCTTCACAATATACTTGGTCATCCTTTAATCTATTATGTTTTTGAAACTGCAAGGAGTATAAATCCTGAAAAGATAGTAGTAGTTTATGGAAAAAGGGGAAGAGAAATCAAATATATGTTTCAGGATGCGGAGTATGCCTTTCAGGGAGAGCCTCGTGGTACAGGCGATGCAGTGAAAATTGGAATGAGTAAATTAAAAAATATTAGTGGGGATGTTCTTATTCTTTCAGGTGACGTTCCATTACTAACAAAAAAAACTATAAATACTTTGCAGGAATACCACAAGGATGGAAATTATGATGTAACAATTCTCACATTTATACCAGAGGACCCTAATTATTATGGAAGAATAGTAAGGGAAGGGAATGAAATATTGAAAATCGTTGAATATAAGGATGCAACATCGGAAGAAAAAAGAATAAAAGAGGTAAATAGTGGAATATATATATTCAAGAAAAATGCCCTTGAGATGGCTCTATCTTTTATAAAGAATAATAATGCACAAGGAGAATATTATCTTACAGATGCAATTGAAGTAATAAGAGAAAGAGGAGGGAAAATTGGGGGTATAGCGGCTGAGGATCCAAAGGAGGTTTCAGGAATAAATACAAGGAAAGAGTTGACAGATATAATAGAGTATAAAAGAAAAAAAATAATTGAAAACTTAATGGAAGATGGTGTATCCATCATTATGCCCCATACAGTTTATATTGAAGATAATGTAAAGATTGGAAGGGATACTACCATTTATCCCTTTAATATTATAATGGGTAACACTATTATTGGAGAGGATTCCATAATTGAACCGTTTTGCTATATAAAGGACGCACTTGTAAAAAAGGGACAAAGAATTCCAGCAAATACAATAATAAATGGCGAAAAATAAGAGGAAAAAGGGGATATCGCCTCTCACAGTCTTCATTCTAATAGTAATTCTTGCTTTTATAGTATACTCATTCCCGCAGTTAAACTTAAACTTCCATAGGTATAGAGAACCAATAAAGGTAGAGGTCTTGAATGGGTGTGGTAAAAAGGGACTTGCAAGGAGATTGACAGAGGTATTAAGGGACGAAGGCTTTGATGTTATTTACATAGGAAATGCAAAAAAGATCTATGATGAGACAATCGTAGTAGACAGACTTTCTAAATCGAAAAAATATGCAAGAACTGTTGCAAAGAGGATTGGCGTTAGAAAGGTAGTTGCTCTCATTGATAGCACAAAAGGTATTCAGACTACTGTAATAATAGGAAGCGATTACAAAAAATTCAAAATTTTAAAAAGGAGGGAGTTTGTTTTCTAAAAGAAGTGTTGATTCAATTATGAAGAATCTTTACAAAAAAAAGGCACACGATACTATTGCAATAGATTTAAGAAAATTAAGTGATGTCACTGATTTCTTCATTATATGTACCGCTGAATCAGATATTCATTCTAAGGCGCTGGCAGATTTTATACAGGAAGAGCTCAAAAAAAAGAACATATATATAGACCATATAGAAGGATATAATAGAGGCCATTGGATCTTGATGGATTATATGACTTTTGTAATCCATATATTTTTAAGTGAGGAAAGGATGTTCTACAATCTTGAAAGGCTGTGGGGCGATGCCCCTTCCTGGAGGTTAGATGAGGCAGAGAATAAGAGAGAAGATTGAGGAGGCAGTTAAGAATTTATTTGATATTGCTATTAATGTAGAGGTTAGAAAACCTGAAGAAGAGAAATTTGGTGAGTATAGTACTAACGTTGCCTACATCCTTGCAAAGCAAGTTAAAAGGGATCCAAATGAGATAGCCGTATCTATCAAGAGAGAACTTGATATTAAAGGTATAGAAAAAATCGAAGTCATAAAAGGGTTTATGAATTTTTATCTCTCTGAGGAAGTTTATATTTCACAATTCAAAGAGGCGATAAAAAATAACTTTGGCAGTTCAAATATTGGTAAAAATGAATCAGTCAACGTTGAGTTTGTAAGTGCGAATCCCACAGGTCCTTTGCATATTGCAAGTGCAAGGGCCGCTGCCTTCGGTGATACACTTGTAGGGCTCTTGAACTACTTGGGTTTCAAAGGTTTTGCTGAATATTATGTAAATGACGGAGGAAAACAGGTTGATTTACTAGGGAAATCAGTCATTGCCAGGATGAAGGAATTGAAGGGGGATAAATTTGAAATGCCAGAGGATGGATATTTTGGTGATTATATAAAAGATATTGCAAGAGAAGCAATAGAGAACAATCTTAAAGAGGAGGAAATTTCTGCCTTCGCAGTAAAAAAAATCCTGCAAATGCAGAAGGGTAGCCTTGATAATTTTAGGGTTCACTTTGATCAGTTTACGAGTGAGAAAAATTTGCGAGAGAAAAAAAGTGCAGAGGAGATTATAAATAAATTAAGAGATAAAAAAAAGTTATTTTTTAAAGATGGTGCATTATGGTATAGGGGTAGAAGGGAAAGGGTATTTGTAAAAAGTGATGGAGAGTATACCTATATTGTTCCGGATATTGCCTATCATACCTATAAATTTGAGAGGGGATTTACCCATTTAATAGATTTACTTGGTCCTGACCATATTGCACATATCCCAGAATTGAAAATGGCACTTAACGACCTCGGATATAGCGGGGATGAATTAGAGGTAATAATAATACAACAGGTAAATCTTTTACGGGATGGTAAACTAATAAAAATGTCCAAAAGGGGGGGTAAATTTATCACAATGGATGAACTAATTGAGGATGTAGGGGTTGACCCTGCAAGATTTTTCTTTCTTATGAGAAAATCCTCCACCCCATTGGATTTCGATATAAACCTTGCCCTGGAGAAGAGCGAGAGAAATCCTGTTTATTATGTTCAGTATGCCCATGCAAGGATATCAAGTTTGCTTGATTTCGCTCATGAAAAAGGCTATAAAGAAGTAAAGCCTGAAGGACTTGAAAAACTTCAAAACGAAGAGGAAAAAAGGATCATTAAACATATTTATAGATTCCCTGATTTTCTTGCAGATATAACGCTTTTTAGAGATCTCCACCTCTTACCGCAATACCTTATTGAAACTGCAACCCTTTACCACAATTTTTATCAGAAGAATAGAATTATAGGTGGAGAAGAAAATAAGGTTATTCCCAGGCTGTTTCTCTCTGCCGTGATAAGAAATATATTAAAAATCGGATTAACCCTTATAGGAGTTAGTGCCCCGGAGAGAATGTGAAGTATCGTATTATAGACGATATAGTAAAGGATACAAAAAATGGTTCAATTGACCTTGCCCTAAAGGTACTTAATTTTCTGCCCAAGATTACCAATTTGAAAGATTTTGCTGTTGAATTAAGGAAGGCAAGACCAACAATGGCGGCATTTTTAAATATTGCCCATTATTTAGATCATTACTCCGACGCTGAAGCCCGGCATTGGGCAAAAAATATGATTAAGAAAATTGAAAATATAGAGGAGCTTATAGGGAAAAGAGTAAGAGAAATAATTGGTGATGTAGAGACTGTAACTACCATCTCCTCAAGTAGAACGGTTCTTGGTTCAATACGGTTTCTTAAGCCTAAAAGGGTTTTTGTATTGAGGTCATTACCAGGGGGTGAAGGTGTGCCTTTTGCAAAAAAGCTGATGCCCCTGGCAGATGTCAAACTTCTTGATGACCTTGAAATGGTAAGTGCATTAAGGGAGAGTGATGCTGCCTTATCCGGTGCAGATTGTGTTTCACCTTCCGGGGTGGTAAATAAGATTGGAACTTTGCCCCTTGCTATTGTTTCAAAGTTCTATTCTATACCGTTCTATGTTGTTTCAGAAGAAATAAAAACCGTTAACATCAGATGTGACATTGCGGAAGAGAGGTTTGAATTTGTGCCCATTGAATTAGTAAAAGCTGTTATTACAGAGGAGGGACAGTGGAGTCTATCCTTGAAGAGATAAGAAATAATTTGCAACAAATTATGGATATTGAGAACTGCGAAATAAATGAATTTTCTTTCTATTGCAGGGGAAAATTTCTTGTAGATACAAAAACAGCGAGGGAATATATTTTTAATCTTGGTAAATCCCTTAATATGACACCATTTATTGATAAGGAGGGGGAATTTATATCCGTAAGATTCTTGAATTTAAAGAGACCTGAGAAAAGTTCTATTATTTGGAACGTTGTTTTACTTATTGTGACATTTTTTTCAACACTAATTGCTGGAACAATGAATGCAGGATATAATCCTTTAATTGTAAAAAATCTAATACATGGTCTTTCCTTTTCTTTATCCATAATGATAATACTGGGCGGGCATGAATTGGGTCATTTTTTCCTTGCAAGAAAGAACGGAGTTATGGCTACATATCCATATTTCATCCCTGCCCCACAAATAATTGGGACATTTGGAGCAGTCATAAAGATAAAATCGCCCATTCCCAGTAAGGATGCACTTGTAGAAATAGGGGCGGCTGGTCCCATTACTGGTTTTATTCTTGCTATAATTGCAACAATAATAGGTTTAAAATTTTCACATATTGTTCCAATAAAAACTACGCATGGCCTGACCCTGGGAAATAATCTGATCTTCCTTTTACTCTCTAACCTTATTCACCCAAATGTAAAAGCTGGCTTGGACCTTGTCCTTCATCCTGTTGCCTTTTCAGGGTGGATTGGGTTCCTTGTTACTGCCTTAAACTTATTACCTGTGGGTCAGCTTGATGGTGGCCATATATCCTATGCTTTTTTTGGTAAGTATCATAAATACGTTAGTATATCTATGATAGCTCTTTGCCTTGGTCTCGGTATGATCTGGCCCGGGTGGATTGTATGGGGGATTTTACTTGTATTGATTGGTTGGCGTCATCCTCCTCCATTGGATAATGTGACACCCCTCTCTATGAGTTCAAAAATAATAGGTGGGGTGTCACTTTTAATATTTATACTATGCCTTACTCCTGTACCATTCAAGATGTAGATGTAGCTATACGCCTCCGCCAAAAACGATACCCAGGTTAATGTATGGTGCATAGGATTTTATCTCAGGACCATTGAGTAAGGCTGCACCATCGGATAATTTCCATGTCCCTGCCTGAGGCATCCAGATCAGTCCAGCCTGCACAATAAAATTTATAAAGGACTTTGATTCTCCGAGAGAAAGCATCGCCATTATCTGGGGTGCAAGCCCGAACCCACCCGTTGTTATACTCGATGTCCTGCCAGGATTAAGGATAAGAGAATCAAAATCAACGTCGGCCAGTTTTGGCCTCAAATTGATGGTATATCCACCTCCTCCTATCCCGATCATAGGAATTATATCCAGAAATTTAAGATGTAAAACCCTGTAACCTACCTGGAAAAATCCCATCCCAAGGGATAAGTCAGCCCTGAGCGTTGGCGACTCAGCACTCTGGGAATAGCCGATACCAGCACCTCCAATGGCTAATTTTTTTACAATGGAATACCCACCTCCACCTATGCCGTAAGAGTAGTTTGAGAATTTTACACCAGTAGGTGCCATTCTCGTATTGATCCCATCAACGTAGGGCATTGCCCCTCCAACAATTACACCACCAAATCCACCCCCATAATTTACTGTGAAGGCAATAAGAACATTAAATAAGAACATAAAGACCTCCTTTTTTTTAGTTTATCGAATTTCTAATTAATGTCAACCTATTCATATAGGTTTTAATCTCTCCGTAACCTTCCAAGAAAATTCTCAAGATCTTTCAGGTATTTATTCAGTTTTTCTTTACCCAAAAGGCTGAGTCTGTAAACTGTATGTGGTCTTCTCCCTTTAAACCCCTTTTTAACCTCTATATAGCCTGCCTCCTCAAGTTTCTGAAGGTGTCTCGAGAGATTCCCGTCGGTAAGTTTCAATTTTTCTTTTAAAAAGTTAAAATCGCATTCCCTGTTTAAGAGGAGAAGGGTCATTATTCCTAACCTTGATTTCTCATGGATTATATTATCAAACTCACCAGGATAAAAATTTATCCCCTTTTCCTTATTTTTATTTATTTCTGCCATAATTATACCTTTCCACTATCCCTGTTGCTAACATAATCAATCCTAACACACCTATTACAAGGTAGAAGTAGGGCAGAAGGAAGAGCTTTCCCAATGTTACCAGGACTATTATCACCACGCCTGTTAACGAGACTCTATAAGTAGATATTATACCTGTCATAATATAGGCGATTCCGACGAACAAAAGAATTATGAATCCAACGTCTATAATGTTTTTGGCATAGACGCCGATAACAATTGCTGCAACGGCGAAAGTGGCGAGCCAGATAAACCCCATTTTCAATCCAATACCGTTGGACGATGAGCGCGCTTTTTTTGATATTGCACCGGTTAAGAAAAAACTTAAACCGATTACACACCATATGATGAGATTCGTATAGCCCGTAAGGCCTTGGGGAATTAATATGGAAGAGACATAAATAATCACATATGCAGGAATCCATACTATTAACGATGCCTTCAAACCTGCATAACCAACGGTAGTGAGAAAAAAGCCAATGGAATCCATAATTATCCAGATATAGGAATTGTGGGTGAATTGATAGATAAAAGATGCAATTCCAATAGCACCCCCCCATACCATAAGGTAATAGGCAAATTCGGCAAACCCCTTTTTCCCGATTTCAGTAAGCTGCTTGAGAATACTCACAACATCCAGAACTTCTTCAACCCTTTTTTCCATCTTTCCTCCTTTGTTTTGTAGTTAACTTTACAATACAAAGTATACTACAAAATAAAGTTTTGTCAAGGGGTAAAATTTAAAATACGACTACAATAAAAAACCACAAGATTATCCCCCCAAATATTCAATTAATTGCTTATTTGCCATTGACAGATAGGGAAGTTAATCAGGGAACTTGTGAATGGGAAATACAAACCCGGTTATCATTCAGCGAACTGGGATGGTAAGAATAAGTATAATCAAAAAGTGACAAGTGGTGTATATTTTTATAGGTTAGAAGCCAGTAAATATGAGGGAGTAGGAAAATTGATTTTGCTGCGGTAAATGTTAAATTTAACTCCTTATCTGAACTTTAGGGGATGTTACAGCCCTTGACATAGGCATTTTTTTTCTTATATTATTTTGAAAATGTTGGAATAATGGAATTATAAGTTTAATGAATAATTCTCCATCAGGAGGTAAGATGGGTACGTTTATAAAAAATAAAAAGGATGTAAAGAGGGCTTGGTGGATCGTTGATGCCAGCAAGGTGCCCCTTGGTAGGCTGGCTAGTGAAGTAGCAGCCGTGCTAAGAGGGAAGAATAAACCGGATTTTACCCCCCATGTTGATAGTGGTGATTTTGTAATTTGCATTAACGCTGATAAAGTCCTTCTCACGGGCAAAAAAGAAATTAATAAGAAATATTATAGATACAGCGGATTTATGGGAGGACTAAAAGAAATAACCCTCAAAAGAATGAAGGCTAAAAAACCCGAAGAAATAATTTATCATGCAGTCAGAGGAATGCTCCCTAAGAATAGACTCAGCAAAAATATCATAAAAAAACTAAAGGTATATCCAGGTTCTAAACATCCTCACACTGCACAAAATCCACAACCTCTACAAATAGGGGGAGAGTAATGGAAGTAATATTTGCCTCAGGTAAAAGAAAAACCTCATCTGCTACTGTTTGGCTTACTCCGGGAAAAGGGGAAATCTACGTAAACAAAAGACCATTAAAAAAGTACTTTGAAAGAGAATCTTTCATATATGACATCTTGAAACCATTGGAGATCGCAAACCTTAGGGATAAATTCAATATAAAGGTTTCTGTAAAGGGTGGTGGAAAATCCGGTCAGGCAGGTGCTGTAAGGCTTGGCATTGCAAAGGCACTTGTTAAATTTGATTCCAATCTTAGGAAACTTTTGAAAGATGCAGGTTTTTTAACTCGTGACCCAAGAATGGTAGAAAGGAAAAAATACGGTAGACCAAAGGCAAGAAAGAGATTCCAATTCTCAAAGAGATAAGGAGGATAGATTGGCTTTAATCACAATAAAAGACCTTCTCGAAGCAAGAATTCACTTTGGACACAAGAAATCTAGATGGAATCCAGCAATGGAACCCTATATTTATGGAGAGAAAAGGGGTGTACATATAATAGATATTAGAAAAACAATGCATCTTCTAAATGATGCCTATTTCTTCGCGAGGGATGCATCTGCTGAAGGGAAAAAATTTATCCTTGTAGGTACTAAAAAACAGGCTTCCGAAATAATAGAAGAAGCAGCAAAGAAGACAGAATCCTTTTATGTAAACCAGCGATGGCTTGGTGGAACACTTACAAATTTTAACACAATTAAAAAAAGTATTGATAAGTACAATGAACTGGAAAAGATGTTTTCTATGCAAAGTTTTCAGAACTACACAAAAAAAGAAATAATAATGATGAAAAGAAAGATGGAAAAGATGAAAAAATACTTTGAGGGAATAAAGGATATGAAGGAACTTCCTGACATAATGTATATTATTGACATAAAAAAAGAGATAAATGCCGTTAGGGAAGCTAATCTAACTAATATTCCAGTAATTGGGGTTGTTGACACCAATAGTAATCCAACAATGGTTACTTACCCTATCCCTGCAAATGATGATGCTATCGAGTCTATTCAACTAATTACAAATGTTATATCGACAGCAATTGCTGAAGGGAAAAAATTGTATATAGACAGAGCAAAAAAATCAAAGGTAGAGAAGAAAGAACCACCGAAAAAGAAGGAGAAAAAGAATGAAAGTTGATATGGATCTTATAAAAGAATTAAGAGCCAGGACAGGAGCCGGTGTATTGGATTGTAAAAATGCACTTATTGAATCCAATGGAGATATTGAAACTGCCATAGAAATTTTAAGGAAAAAAGGTATCGCTAAGGCTGCAAAAAAGATAGGAAGAATCACAAAGGAAGGAGTCGTTGAGGCATATATACACCCAGGCAATAGAATCGGAGTTTTAATTGAACTTAACTGTGAAACGGATTTTGTTGCAAGAACGCCTGAATTTATAAAATTCGCAAAAGATATAGCAATGCAAGTCGCGGCTCTTGCACCTATTGCAATTAAAAGAGAAGATGTGCCAAAAGATATCATCGAGAAAGAAAAAATGATCTACAGGGAACAGTTAAAAAATTCTGGTAAGCCAGAAAACATTATTGAAAAAATAATTGCTAGTAAGCTTGATAAATTCCTTCAAGAGAACTCCCTTTATGAACAACCATTTTTTAAAGATAGCAAAAAAACAATAGAGGATTATCTGAAAGAAAACATTGCGAAATTCGGTGAAAACATCACAATAAAAAGATTTGTGAGGTTCGAACTTGGCGAGTGATCGAAAAAGTGATACCATACTTCTAAAATTGAGTGGGGAGGCCTTCTCGTCGGATGGGAAGGCCATTTCTCAAACTGGTCTGCACTATATTGTGAATGAAATTATCCCTGTTATTAATTTAGGAATAAAAGTAGGTGTAGTTGTTGGTGGTGGTAATATTATAAGGGGGGGGAAATCCTTCGAATACAGGAGAGAATACCTCGATTATGCTGGCATGATCGCTACTATAGTAAATGGCATTATTCTGAAAGAGGCGTTCATAGCAGAGGGAATAAACGCACACCATTTTTCAGGTATACCAATTGAAGGCTTTATTGAAAATTTCACAGGCGAAAAGAAAAGCTATCCTGTGCTCATCTTTTCTGGAGGAACTGGGAGACCGTTCTTTACAACCGATACAGCAGCAGTTCTCAGGGCTCTACAAATGAAAGCAGATTTGCTAATAAAGGGAACAAAAGTGGATGGTATATTTAATAAAAATCCGGAAGAACATGCCGACGCAAAATTTTTCAAAAATATAACGTATGAGGAGGCGATCGAGAAAAAATTAGGGATAATGGATCTATCTGCTTTCTCTCTTGCTATGAATTTCAGAATCCCTATAAAGGTTATCAACTTCTTCAAAAAAGGAAATTTCTTAAAATCCATCACAGATGACTCCATAGGTACAACCGTTAAGTAAGGGGGTACTAATGCTTGATGCAATTAACAAAGATGCTCGGGAAAGAATGCAAAAGGCAGTAGATGTTCTCGAAGAAGAGCTGGCAGGGATAAGAACTGGCAGAGCTACTCCTTCTCTCCTGCAGAATTTGAGAGTTGAATATTACGGCTCAAAAGTTCCTCTAAATCAAGTAGCATCAATCACAGCACCTGAACCAAATCTTCTTATCGTTCACCCCTGGGATCAGGGCTCAATTGAAGGAATTGAAAAGGCTATTATGTCATCCAATCTTGGATTAAATCCGATAAAGGAAACAAATCTATTAAGGATTCCCATTCCTCCGTTAACTGAAGAAAGAAGAGTTGAACTGACAAAACTCGTAAAAAAACTCGGGGAGGAAACAAAAATTGCAATCAGGAACATTAGAAGAGAAATTAAAGACAAAGTGAAAAAAATGAAGAATAATGGTGATATTTCAGAGGATGAGGAACTGAGATTTGAAAAAACACTTCAAGAGGTAACCGACAAATTCGTTGAAAAAGTAGAGGTTATACTAACCAAAAAAGAAGAAGAAATAATGAATGATTAAGATCCCTCAACATCTCGCGATAATTATGGACGGCAACGGAAGGTGGGCAAAAAAGAGAAATCTCCCACGGGCATATGGACATAGAGCTGGTGTAAGGGCAGTAAGGAGAATCATTGAGGCCTGTCTTGATCTTGGGATAAAATATCTTACACTTTATACTTTCTCTACTGAAAATTGGTCCAGGCCCAGAAAAGAGATTGATTCGCTTATGAGGCTATTTAGCAAAACTATAAAAAAAGAAGTCAAGAATCTAAAAGAAAAAAAAGTAAGGGTTCATTTTATTGGTAGGACTGATTCCTTACCTGAAGACGTAAAAAACCATATAAAATGGGTTCAGGATGAGACAAGAGGGTATAAGAGGCTCCATCTTATAATAGCAATGAACTACAGTGGTAGATCTGAAATAATAGATGGAGTTAACAAGGCTATCGAGGCAGGTAAAAAGGTTGACGAAGAGTCATTCAAAGATTTCTTATACCTACCTGATCTACCTGATCCAGATCTGTTAATAAGAACAAGTAATGAATACAGGATTTCCAATTTTCTATTATACCAGATTGCATATTCCGAATTGTACATCACGCCAACATTGTGGCCCGATTTTAATAAAAAAGAACTTTTAAAGGCAATAAAAGAATTTTCAACAAGGGAGCGAAGATTCGGGGGAATAGAGTAAATCTTTTCTATAGAGTAACAACTTCTTTTCTATTCATTCCAGCTCTTATATATATAGCCTGGGCGGGAGGGGTATATTATCTTGTTTTAATGGAATTGGGAATTTTCTTGGGCACCTATGAGTTTTTTGACATCTTAAGGGAAAAAGGGTTAAGACCCTATAAAACTCTCGGTATTATTGCCGCCCTTACACTTGGACTAAATGCATATTTTCAATCCCATGTCTTCACTGTTTTAACCCCCGCAGCTCTTCTATTTATTGTCTCAGTTGCAGAACTATTCAGAAAAGAACAGCGGGAGGCAATATTTCATATATCCTCAACGATCTTTGGTGTAATATATGTAGGATGGATGCTCAGTCATCTCATACTACTGAACAATATGCCAAGTGTTTTACCTCTAAAAGATTACTATAACATCTTTCATATCAGAATTAAACTTAGCACAAGCTTCGCTCTACTTCCTTTTGTTTTAACATGGACAAACGACAGTATGGCGTACTTTATAGGCAAGAGGTTTGGAAGACACAGCTTCTTCTCAAGGATTTCACCAAAAAAGACATGGGAGGGTGTTATCGGAGGGGGATTGAGTTCTGTAATTGCCGCTTTCCTCTATCAGCAGTTCTATGCCTCATACCTCTCCTGGTTTGACTGTGTAGCCCTCGGTGTCCTCGTGGCATACATTGCTCCTTTAGGTGATCTTGTAGAATCAATGATAAAGAGGGATGTCAAGTTAAAAGATTCCTCTGGTATAATTCCAGGGCATGGAGGATTCCTTGATAGATTTGATAGTATTTTATTTACGGCACCACTAATTTATTATTATTTAAGGTTTTTTGCAGCAAGATGAAAAGAATAACAATTCTTGGTTCTACAGGTTCGATTGGGAAAAATACACTTGACGTAATAAGACATCAGTCACAACTCACTGTGAGGGCGCTTGCCTGTTACTCAAACATTGATGCACTAATCTTACAGGCTGAAACTTTCCACCCTGATTATCTCTGCATAATCAATAAAAATAAATATAAAGAGTTGAAGGAAAAAGTAGGTAATAAATACAATATTCTTATAGGATACGAAGGGTGCGAAGAACTGGCAATGGATAAAAAAACAGATATAGTTGTTGTATCAACTGTGGGTTCAAAAATTGTAAAGGCATTTATAAAAGCAATTGAATCAGGTAAAAGAATTGCCATAGCAAATAAGGAATCACTCGTTGCCTACGGCTACATACTTACCGATCTCATAAAGAAAAATTCTGATAGAATAATACCTGTTGACTCAGAGCATTCGGCAATTTATCAATGTCTTCTTGGCAATAGAAGAAGAGATCTAAAAAGAATTATCTTAACTGCATCTGGAGGACCCTTTAGAAACAGGGACGATCTTAACAATATAACCATAGAGGATGCATTGAAACACCCAAACTGGATTATGGGGAAAAAAATAACCATTGATTCAGCCACACTCTTTAATAAGGGACTTGAGGTTAATGAGGCACACACATTATTCGGTATAAGTCCAGAAGAAATTGAGGTCCTTATCCATCATCAATCGATTATTCATTCCATGGTTGAATATAAAGATGGTAGTATTATTGCACAGATGTCCCTCCCTGATATGAGAATACCTATTCAATACGCCCTTTCTTTCCCAAAAAGATGGCAAGGGATAGTAAAAAGCATAGATTTTGATGATATCAAGGAATTAACCTTTGATAAACCTGACTTTAAAAAATTCCCTCTTCTGAAAATTGCTCTTAGAGCTATGCGGACTGGTGGAACAATGCCCGCTGTCATCAGTAGGGCAGACGAACTGGCTGTGAATGCCTTTCTTGAAGGCAAAATAAAATTTTTGGATATTGTTTCAATTATACAGAAGACATTTGCGGAACATAAAGTAATTACTGATCCGTCCATTAAAGACATAGAGAATGCAGAATCCTGGGCTTCTGAAAATGCTAGGAGGCTAATAGAAAAATGTTAATTATCTCTATCATAATAGCAGTGATCTTTCTGGGAATACTTGTTTTTTTACATGAATACGCACATTTTATCATCGCAAAAAAATCTGGTATTAAAGTTCCAATCTTTTCCATTGGGTTTGGCCCACCAATTTACAAAAAGCAAGTGGGTGAAACTGAATATAGAATATGTGCAATACCCTTTGGGGGATATGTAAAATTAAGCGGAATGGAACCAAATGAATTAAAAGGCGAGGATTATGAGTTCTATTCGAAAAAACCGCTTATTAGAATACTCGTACTTATTGGGGGACCATTTGCCAATATCTTTACTGGGTTTCTTATCTATCTTTTTGTTATATGGTTTGCAGGCATTGATACCCCACGGACAACAATGGTGGAGCCAACGAGCAAATCTGTTTTCGAGAAAGGGGACAAAATATTAGAATTAAATAATGAAACAATAAAAGATTGGTTCGATATTGAGAAATATACACAAGATAGTAACACAGTCGTCATAAAAAGGGGCACGGAGAGAAAAAAACTGAGAGTCAGCAAAAGCGTAATGGACAGCTTGCTTCCTCTTTTTCCCCCTGTAATTGGGGGGGTTGAAAAGGAAGGACCTGCATATAAGCTTGGTTTGAATAAAGGAGACACGATACTGAGTATCAACGGCAGAAATATTCATTACTGGGAAGATATGAGAAGTATCATATCTTCTTCCCCCGGGGAATCACTTATCATCACCTATAAATCCAGAGGGGAAATAAAAAAAGGAGTTATCATTCCAACCAAAACAAAGATGATGCAAGGAGACTCTATCATTACAATAGGGATAATAGGGGTGTTAACACCATTTAAAAGCAAGAGAATTTCTCTACCCAGTAGCCTTAAGTTTGCATCTCTACAGTTTATAGACACCTCCACAAAGATATTCAGGGTTTTTGGATTACTTGCTCGAAGAAAGGTCTCCCCAAGAGAACTCGGTGGTCCACTTTCTATTGTGTATCTTACAAAGAAAAGCTTGAACTGGGGCTGGAAAAATCTTTTTTTCTTCCTGGCGTACATAACCATTAACCTCGGCATTATTAACCTCATACCTATACCTCCCCTGGATGGGTCCCACGCACTGCTCGGGCTTATAGAGATGATTACAAGAAAAAAACCAAATCAAAAATGGTTAAACTCTTTGGAGGCCATTGGATTCTTTATATTAATATTTATTATGCTTTATGTTACAATGAATGATATCTTAAGATTTTTATTCCATAACGTTTGATACATACAAAAGAATTGTTTTTCCAACAAGTTCACCTCAGTTTTTTGCTACTCTTTTTTTCTATATTGACCTCTACCTTTGT
>CAZQRW010000007.1:0-23589 GCA_964596115.1 uncultured bacterium | reverse complement strand
AAGTTCACCTCAGTTTTTTGCTACTCTTTTTTTCTATATTGACCTCTACCTTTGTTTTCTCTCACGATTCACAAATCACAAATCACGGTCTTTTTATGACTTCCGCATTTTCTATACCTTGTTTTATGTGACATCTATAATAGTAAAATTTCGGACATCTAAATAGTAATTACAATCCTCTCATTCCCCCTTGACAAATTCAAAATTCTTTTTATAATTAAGTAAACAAACGTTTACAAAGGAGGTAACTATGCATACGAGAGAAAAGATATTGAGACTTCTGAGAGAGTATATAGCGGAGAAGGGTTATCCTCCCAGCATAAGAGAGCTCGCAAAATCACTTGGTTTCAAAAGTACAAAGGCAGTAAAGGTTCATCTGGATAGACTCTCCGAGATGGGTCTCATTAGAAAAATGCCTCATAAAGCAAGGGGTATTGAACTTGTGGAAAAGGGCTTCCCTATTATTGGTCGTGTCCCTGCAGGCAACCCAGTTCTTATGTATGAGAATGTTGAGGGTTATTTTGACCTTTCCCAATGGAATAATTGCTATCTTTTGAAGGTTGAGGGTGATAGTATGATAGGTGCATATATAAGGGATGGTGATATGGTTGCTGTAACACCTACAAAGATAGTTGATGATGGTGATATTATCGTGGCAAGGGTTAATGATGAGGTAACTGTAAAAAGAATAAAAAAAATGGGAAATAAATATATACTGAAGCCTGAGAATGAGAGGTATAAGATTATAGAAAAACCCTTTGAGATAGTAGGTAAGGTTATTGGACTGATAAGGAAAGAGATATGATTCTTCTCTGTGATATCGATGCATTCTTTGCCTCAGTGGAGGCTATCAAGAATCCATCTCTAAGGGGAAAACCTATTATTGTAGGAGGTGATACAAAGAGAGGAGTAGCTGCTACTGCATCCTATGAAGCAAGGAGATACGGAATCCATTCTGGTATGCCGCTTTATCTTGCAAGAAAATTGTGTCCCCATTGTATATTTCTGAGGGGTAATTTCGCGGATTATGAAAAATTTTCTGATAAGTTCTTTAAGGTGCTTGAGAGATTCTCACCTTCCATTGAAAGGGCATCCCTGGACGAGGCATATCTGGATATTTCTGGCACGGAAAGACTCTTTGGTCCACCCCTCAAACTCGGCAGTAAAATAAAATATACAATAAAGAAAGACACAGGACTTAATGTAACCATAGGTATTGGTATATCAAAGCTAGTAGCAAAGCTGGCTGCATCTACCGTTAAACCTGATGGGCTTATATACATACCCCGCGAAAAAACATCTGAGTTCCTCAAGTATTTTCCCCTTAAAGAGACGAAATGGCTGGGAAGTATAAATATAGATAGACTTCAAAATATGGGAATAAATACTGTTGGGGAGATGCTCTCTCTTTCACCGTCTATTTTATCAAATCTCCTTGACAGGAATGGTCTAAAATGGCTTGGATTATTAAAAGATGGAGGTATTACTACAGTAAGCAAGAGAAAATCATACAGCAGAGAAACAACCCTCTATGAGAATACTGCGGACAGGAATTTTATCCTTTCGATTCTCTTCTACCTTGTGGAAAGGGCAGTCTCTGCAATGAGAAGTGATGGCTATCTTACAACAAAGGTCTCGGTAAAACTGAGGTTTTCTGACTTCAAGACAATAACAAGGGGAAAATCCGTAATAGCTACAGATATATCTGCTGAAATTTTCAAGTTATGTGTTGAACTCTTAGATGGATTGATAGACAGATATGTACGACTCATAGGTGTAAAACTCGAAGGAATTATTCCTCACCGACCATTATTTGAGGACCAAAAAATGGAGCGACTGGAAAACAGCGTTAAAAAGATAAGGGAGAAATATGGATTCACCTCCATCCAGCCATTGAAGGTTATGGAAATGAATCCTATGTATAAAAAGAGAAAAAATGAGTATATACTACGTACCCCTTCGTGTTCACACTAATTATGGAATAGGTGGTTCGGGATTTAAAGAGTACAGTACAAGACTGCTTTCACTGGGGATACCCGGGATGGGCTGTGTTGATAGTACATTCTACGGTGCTGGAGAGTTCTTTACTATATTCTCAAATATGGGGCTTAAACCCATTATAGGCACTGAAATATCTATCCCCTTCAAGATGTTAATCCTTGTAAAAAGCAGCGAAGGTTTCAAAAATTATTCAAGGATTCTATCAAAACCACTAAGTGATAGCGAAATACTTAATTTCACATCAGGGCTTATTTTTATTTTATTTGACAAGGATACATACGATAGATTCTCGCAATTTACAGGGGATATTTATTATGGTATTGAAAAGGAGAATACATTTATACCCTGGGGGGTAAAGCCAGTGGCAGTACCGAGGGTCTTCTATGCAGAGAGGGGTGGGGAGAGGGTATCTTCTCTTCTATATGCAATAAGAAACAGAAAGATATACAGGTTGCTAAATTTTGACAAGGCATATATAAAAGGTTCAGAAGAGATGAGGAATTTCCCTGCTGAGGCATTGAAAAATACTATAGAAATATACGAAAGGGTAAATTTCACTCCCTTTTCTGAAACATTCTATCTCCCCCATTCTGAAGATAGCTTTCTCACCGAGCTTATAAGCACAAAGGGCATCAACAGTGAGGAAAGAAAAAGGCTGAGAACGGAGATAGAGATAATAAGAGAGAAAAAACTCGAGGGGTATTTTTATGTTATCAAGGAGATAAATGATTTTGCAAAGAAAAAAGGAATTATGATAAATGTAAGGGGTTCAGGAGCAGCCTCTTTCATCCTATATCTTATGGGTGTATCCCATATAAATCCCGTTGCTTTCAAACTGCCCTTTGAGAGGTTTCTGAATAGGGGAAGAAAGGACCTTCCGGATGTAGATATAGATGTGGATTTCAGAAGGAGGGAGGAGGTCTTTCAATTCATAAGAAATAGATTTGGTTTTGGTAATACAGGATATGTATCGGTTGTTAATAGATTTGAATACAGAAGTGCAATAAGGGAAATTTCGAGGGCATTTGGTATCCCCCCATCCCGTATAGAAGAGGCAAAACGCTCTGGCGAATATGAGGATATAAAAAGATGGACTGAGAGAATCATCGGAACCCCATCATATATATCACAACACCCTGCTGGTATAGTAATAACACCAGGTCCTCTCATAAATTATATACCAATAAAAGGTGAATTGGTCCAGGGGGACAAGGAACTTGTAGAGAAAATGGGGCTTCTTAAAATGGACATACTCGGGGTAAGAGGATTTAATGGCATCGTAGTTCTTAATCCTGAATCCTTTGAGAACAAAGAGGTATTCCGCTTGATCGGTGAGGGAAAAACTATAGGCTGTTTCCAGATAGAAAGTCCTATAATGAGGCAGATATTAAGGGATATGAAGCCAGAAACCATTGGTGATATAGGCATTGCCCTCGCTGTAATAAGGCCAGGGGCAAAGGAAGGGGGATACAGGGATATTTTTTTAAGAAGATTAAGAGGGATAGACGAGATTTATTTCCCTGATGAATCTTTAAAGGAGATACTAAATGATACCCTGGGTGTATTTATATTCCAGGAGCAGGTGATGGAGGCATTAAGGAGATATGCAGGCTTTACAATGGAAGAGGCAGAAGAGTTCAGAAGAATATTAACAAAGGAAAGGGGAAGCAGTAACATAGAGAGGATCAAGGCATTATTTTATGATCGATCAGAAAAACTCGGAAGGAGCAAAATCTCAGAGGTCTGGGGAGAGATAGAAAAATTTGTCAGGTATGGGTTCAACAAGGCACATAGTATGAGCTATGGCTATCTTGCATATCTTTCTATGTATTCAAAAGTCCAGAGGCCACTGGAATTCTTCAAGGGAATCCTCAATGCTGAAGGTGGATATTACCCAACCTTTGCCTATGTGGATGAGGCAAGAAGATGGGGAGTCAATATTCTTCTTCCAGATGTAAACAGAAGCAATAGAAACACAGAGATAGAAAATGGAAGCTTGAGAATAGGTCTTAAATTTATTCATTATCTTTCACAGAAAACTATAAACAGAATAATTCAGATGAGACCCTTCAGGAGTGAATTTGATTTCTTCACAAGGGTGAGACCCTCTGTAAAAGAAGGAGAATATATCGTAAAATCAGGTAGTCTTGATTCATTTGGGACCCCAAGGAGGGAATTGTTCTCAATTCTGTATACAGGGAAAAGGGTAACATCAAACCATCTGAAAAAGGAAGAATGGGTTAAGCAGGAGGTGGATGCAATGGGATTTTCAAGCTGCCATCCTCTTAGTATTATTGAAAGAAACATAAGAATCTCTGACATTGATGATCTTTATGATGGAGAAACAGTAGAAATTATGGGCAGGGTGATTGGATTAAGAGGAACATATACAAAGAATGGTGATAGAATGGCTTTTGCTACCCTTGATGATGAAACAGGCATTCTGGAATGTATATTCTTCCCCAATGCCTATAAAAGAGCCAATTTTTCCATAGGTGATATAGTCAAAATAAAGGGAAGAAAAACTCAAACAGGGATGCAGGTAGAACCGATAAAAACCGGCGTCTTTTATTAATGCTAAAGTGATCGTTTCCACACAGTGATAATCTTCCTCTTTTTCTTTGATCTCCTGTATTATTCTCCTTTACCCTGTTCTATGTGAAATTGTCTAATAATAACTTACACTTGATGTTTGGGTTGACGTTCTTTCTTAATTTGTTAAATTATCAAAAAATATATGGAAAAGAAAGAAAAATTCGAAAGATGGGTAAAAGAAGGAAAAATAATAAAGGAACAAATAAAAAAGATTAAACACAGAATAGTAGTCTTTAGTGGAAAGGGCGGGGTTGGGAAAACAACTGTTAGTGTTAATCTATCTTACGGTCTTGTTATGAGGGGTTTTGCCACTGGAATCCTTGATGCTGATATAACTGGCCCCAATGTACCTAAAATGGTCGGAGTTTCAAAATCACCAAAGGTTGACAAGTATAAACTGATGATTCCCGTGAAAAAAGATGGGCTTTATGTCATTTCAATTGGTATGCTCATTACAGAGGATACACCTATTATCTGGAGAGGTCCTCTGAGATCAAAGGCAATCTCACAATTTTTGAGAGATGTGAACTGGGGAGAATTAGACTTTTTAATTGCAGATCTGCCTCCGGGAACAGGGGATGAGGTTTTAACTATTGCTCAGAGGATGGAGCCTGATTTAGCAGTCGTTGTTACAACACCTCAAGAGGTATCTGTACTCGATTGTAGAAGGGCTATAGCACTAGCAAAAAAGATGAAGACCAGGTACATTGGTGTAATTGAGAATATGTCAGGGTTAAGATGCCCAAAATGTGGAGCAGAAATTGAAATATTTGGAAGTGGTGGAGGAATGAAACTTGCCGGAGAGATGGGCGTTGGATTTCTGGGAAAAATTCCCATCGAAGTTGCAACAAGGAAATCCAGTGATGAGGGGAAACCCATTGTACTTTCAAATAAGGATTCCGATGTTTCCAAGGCAATTTTTTTAATAATAGATAAAATAGTCACTATGTTTTATTGATTCATCCCTATATCTACTGAACCATCATCCTGGGACCGACATTTTTAAATTTACCTCTAAATTTATCTTCCTTCATCATTAGATATGAATCCAGATCAAAAAATGTGAATCCACCTACACCTGTTGCAAAATGGACACTTTGATTTATCCCAATACTTGATTCACCCATACTTCCTATCATTAAACCAATGTTAGCTGTTTTTGACATTTCAACTATAGCAAGTGCATCTGAAATACCTGTTTTCATAAGTTTTATGTTAATAAAATCCACTGCCTCTTCCTTGATCACCCTGAGGGCATCATACTTCGTGTGGACAGATTCATCTGCGGCAACGGGATAATGAGAGTGAAATCTTACTAACCTGAGCCCATCAATGTCATTAGCGGCTACAGGCTGCTCAAAAAGTGTCACATTCACTCCATTCTTATAGACTGAATCAATAAATTGCAATGCTTCTTTTGGGGTATACACGGTATTTGCGTCGATTATATAGGATACCCCTTTAGTTGCCTCTGCTATTGCAATTATTTTTTCTATATCTTCCTTAGGATTCTCACCAACCTTTACCTTTATTATCTTGAATCCTTCCTTAAATATTTCCTTTGCATCGCTTACCATCTCTTCAAAAGTCCCTATTGATACAGTTTTATCTGTCTCAATCTCTGTTTCTGAGCCTCCAAGCAATTGAAAACAGGAATAGTTATTTCTTCGCTGAGTGCGTCTAGCACCGCAAACTGGATGGCAGCCTTCATACTTGGAAATGCCTTTAGCGCATCCAATATATCAAATATCTGACGGTATTTCTTAGCATCTTTTTTTATAATGGATTGTTTAACAAAATTTTAAAGATGGATAAGGGTTTCAGACCTCTCACCATTTACTCTGAAGGAGGGAGATGCCTCTCCAAATCCTTTTGCTCCACTCTCAAGAATAACACTCACCTCAATGTTCACTACTGATTTAGAAATATTATGGGCTATATGAAAGGGCTTGATGTATTCATACTTCTTTTCCTTCAAAATAACATCTACTATCTTTGACATTTTTATCCCTCCTGTTTATTTATTTATCCACCACTTCACTCCCCCAAATCTAAAATTTCGAAGCTGCTTGAATCTGTCAAATATGCGCAAAATCCTGGATTATTATCATAAATCGGATACCCATTTTAGTGACCTTTTTACTGCCTTTTTCCATTTTTGGTAGAGTATTTCGCTTTTTTGGGAATCCATAGAAGGTGCAAATACCCTCTCTATAGGGTTCAAATCTTTGACACAATCAAAACTCCAAAAACCTGTTGAAAGACCTGCCATCTCTGCTACACCAAGACTTGTAGATTCTATATTTTCTGCCCTTTCAATTCTCATATTAAGAATATCTGCTTGAAGTTGCATAAGAAAATCATTCTTTGACGCTCCTCCATCCACCCTCAAGGCGTGAACTTTCCTTTTAGTTATTAACTTTATCTCTTCGATCACATCTCTTGCTTGAAATGCAATACTCTCCAGTGCTGCTCTCACAATATGTTCCCTCTTGGTAGACCGCGTTAGCCCTATTAACAATCCCCTTGCATCACTGTCCCAGTATGGTGCTCCAAGTCCTGTAAGTGCTGGTACAAAATAAATATCCCCATTTGAATACACACTATTTGCAAGTTTTCCTGATTCTTCTATTGTCTGTATTATCCCCAGATTGTCCTTCAACCACTGCAAAATAGAACCAGCACTAAAAACGCTTCCTTCAATAGCATAGGTAGCCTTTCCCTCAATACAAAATGCAATTGTATTTATCAAATTTTTTGTTTCAGGTTTTTCTTTTCCCGTTGAGGCAACAACAAAAAGTCCTGTGCCATACGTATTCTTTACAATTTCGCCATTCCATCCACCCTGCGCAAATAACGCAGCCTGCTGGTCACCAAGAATCCCCGTAATGGGGATTGTTTTCCCTGTTATCCCTGGGTTTGTATAGCCAAAGAGGGTATTACTATCCTTTACTTCAGGAAGGAGATATGCTGGAATATTAAAAATTCTCAATAATTCTTCGTCATACTTGAGAGTATTTATATTGAATAGCATCGTTCGTGAGGCATTACTTGAATCAGTAGAATGCGCCTTCCCTCGTGTAAGATTCCACAATAACCACGTATCCACCGTACCAAATAAAGCATCCCCCTTTATCACTGTCTTCTTTACATCTTCAACATTCTCAATAAGCCATTTTATCTTAGTCGCAGAAAAATATGGATCAAGGAAAAGCCCTGTTTTTTCCTTTATAATCTTCCTGTACGGATAGAGTGATTTGCATATTTCAGCTGTCCTCCTACATTGCCAGACAATTGCATTGTAAAGAGGCTTTCCTGTTTTTCTATCCCAAAGAATTGTTGTCTCTCTCTGATTTGTTATGCCTATTGCATTAACATTCTCAGGACCACCGACATCCTCGATAACCTTAACCAAAGCCATCTTTGTGGTTCTCCATATATCCAGAGGATCCTGCTCAACCCATCCTGGTTTGGGATAGATCGATGAAAACTCGTAATAAAAACTTGAGGCTATCCTACCTTCCTTCGAAAAAGCAACTGCTCTATTACCTGTTGTGCCTGCATCGATAGCAATAATATATTTTCTCATTTTATCTCAAATATTTAAGTAACTCTTTAAAGGTCTCCTCACGAGAGTCAGAAGAAAAGAATTCGTGTTCTCCATTAAACAAAATAATCCTATTCAGATTGGCATTCTCTCCAATTGCCTTAAGGGAAATGATAGTATCCCTGAGCGATGTAAAAACAAAATAATCTCCTTTTACACTTATTTTCTTTTGATATGTTACTACCTCAGAAACAAATGGAAAAGAGACAAATGTGGGAATATAGCCCCAATCCTTATCTGTAACCAATTTACCAACCTCTTCCCTTACGTAATCTATATGCTGAATCCTGAGTTTAATATGCTTAAGTAGGGGAAGCATATTTATCGCTTTTGTCCTCAGTTTTTCTCCATAAATGCCCCACCAGGGAGAAAGATAAACAACTCTCCTTGCTCCCTTTACAAAATTTGCCACAAGCCCTCCAAGACTATGACCTATTAGTAGAAAATCCCCAAGTGCCTCCGCGTATTTATTTACGGGGTCAATATATTCTTTCTTGAAATCCCTTATATCTGTTTTTAGTTCTGCAAAATGAACCCTGAAGCTATTTTCCCTCAATCTATTTACGAACCACTTGATATTATCACCGCTATACCTATTTCCCAATCCTCCAATAAAAAGAATATCCTCCCCTTTATTTTCTGTTTTATAGAATTTTACATCCTCCATGTATCCTCCTTTTTCTATAAATTTTACAAGCTGTTAAAAAAATGTAAATAGAAAAATTGTATACTTGATAAGATCAGCTAATTTAATATAATCAAACAATTAAATTTTATAATTGATAGGAGGTTAAAAAATGTGGAAAAAGGGGATTCAGGTGTTTCTTGTTTTCCTAATTTTATCAGGTGCTATGTTCCCACTTATGCTATGGGCTTACGGACAGGGGAATATTACCACCTGGACGACAGGAATTATTTTCTTTATATTGTCTATTTTCTTTTTGATTAACGCTAAAGGTGACGATACAAGGTCAATATTCTCAGGCTTATTTGGGGGTTATTTTACCTGGGCGTTCACGGGTGAAATAATGGTTCACCTTGGTTTTCTCCCAATTGATCAGTGGATTTCAATACCATTCCTGATTATCTTTACGCTTTTTACCATATTTATTATTAAAAATAATAGTACAACATCAGGCATACAATTTTTCATTGGTCATTTCAATATTATATGGCTTCTACATGTAGTAATGATGACAGAATATCACTTTGGTTCTAAAAAAGCTATCTCTACATTTTGGACTGCAGGAATATTTTTATTATTATTTATTTACTCTTTGTACAGAATGAAAAAATCCAGAACAAAAAAGGAGGGATACGCAACAGGTGTTACAACCCTCTACACATTCTGGACTGTGGTTGAATTTGTCATAGGATGGTTTTGAGCTCACTTTAAGGAGAAAACGTTTCAGCGATATTTCGGGCAATAAATTCTTCTGCTTCTTTTGAAAATCTATCCCAGGTAAAATTCTCAGCCCATTGTCTTGCGTATATGCCCATTCTTTCAGCTAATTTTCTGTCTCCAATTATCTTTAAGATTTGATCTGCAAGCTGACCGAAATTTCCAAATGGATATGTAAAACCTGTTCTACCATTAATTACCGTTTCCCTCAGACCAGGGCTATCAGGAACAATTGAAGGAGTACCAGATGCCTGTGCCTCCATACTTGTTAGACCCCACCCTTCTTTTGGGGACGTATTCACACATGCCCATGCTCTTTTTAAGATTTCGGCCTTTTTCTTCTCAGGGACAAAACCTGTAAATGTCAAAATATCTGTAATTCCCGACTTTTCTGCTATTTTCTCCAATCTTTCCAGGTCATCTCCTCCACCTATAATCATTGCAGAAAATTTTTTACCCCTGGATTTCAATAACCCAATAGCATTAATAAAAACCTCAAATTTCTTGTATTTTTTCAACCTACCCAAACCCACAATTAAAGGTATTCGGGATTTTTCACCCGGTTCGTATCTTTTTAAGTCAACGCCATTATAGATCACATTAATATTTTCCTGTGGCAATCCCATACGTATGAGTTCTTCCTTTGTACTTTCTGAGACACTTATAAAGGGGACATCATTATAAAAATGGGGCACTAATCTCTCGGTAAGGTAAACATAAAAACCAAAAATTGGATTTGTCTCTCTAAAAATCACATTTCCAAAGAGATGATGAATTATAGCCAGCCTTTTCTTTTTTATATAAACTTTCCCAAAAAATGGAATTTTATTTAGATCCTCTATTACAAGATCAAAATCGAGCCTTCTATCCAATGCAGAAAATTTCCTGGGTACAAAAAAATTGAAGGTGTTTCGGGTACCAACCCTGTGAATATTTATTCCCTCAATTACAACTTCCTCCAAGCCCCCTGGAAAATTAGAACAGAGAAGATGAATCTCAAATTTATCCGACATCCTTTTGAATATTTCGAATAAATGAACTTCAGCTCCACCAGAAAGAGGATTCTTTATGTCCTGCCAGTTGATAATTAGAATTCTATACTTCTTCGTCATCCTCAACTTTTCCATCCTTCAGATGTATAATCCTCTTGCCATACTGGGCAATATATCGTTCATGGGTTACCATCACAATGGTTCTTCCCTCCTTATGTAGCTGAGAGAAAACCTCCATTATCTCATTACCCATTGTAGTATCCAGATTCCCTGTGGGTTCATCTGCAAATACAATCTCTGGATCATTTGCAAGGGCTCTTGCAATAGCAACCCTTTGTCTTTCACCTCCTGAGAGTTCTGTGGGAAGATGCTGAATCCTATGGCTCAATCCCACTTTTCTTAAAAGCTCCGTAGATTTTTTCTTCCGTTCGGAGAGAGAAACACCAGCATAAATCATCGGCAAGGATACATTATAAAGAATAGTTGCCCTGGGTAGAAGATAAAAATTCTGAAAGACAAATCCTATCTTTTTCTTTCTAATCTCGGCAAGCGCATCATCATCAAAATCGCTTACCTTTTCGCCATCAAGGTAATATATGCCCTCAGTAGGTGTATCAAGACACCCCATTATATGCATTAGTGTTGATTTGCCAGAACCGGAGGGACCCATTATTGAAGTGAATTCGCCCCTCTTTATAATAAGGTCAACTCCTCTTAGTGCATTAACCTCTGTGGTTCCAAGGAGATACTTTTTTTTAACGGATTTTAGTTTAATAAGATCACTCATATCTCAACGCCTCAACAGGGTTTAACATTGATGCTTTTCTCGCAGGATAGTAGCCAAAGAACACACCAACTATAAAAGAAAAGAAAAAACCTATAAGTATACCCCATACTGGCATTGCAAAGGGAATATTTGCAAACACTGAAACGACCTTTGCAATACCAAATCCAAATACAATACCTATAATCCCGCCAAGGAGTGAAACAATTACAGACTCAACAAGAAATTGCATTAAGATCTCTTTTTTCTTTGCACCAATAGCCTTTCTTATACCTATCTCCCTTGTCCTTTCAGTAACGGAGACAAGCATTATGTTCATAATCCCTATTCCGCCAACTATTAGTGCGACAGAGGCAATTGCAATCATAACAAGAAATATACTCCTGGTTAGTTGATTCCAGGACTTTATAAGTGCGTCTGAGGAGTTTATCGCAAAATCGTCTTCCTGATTTTCCTTCAAATGCCTTTTGTTCCTCAAAATCCATCTCACCTCCTCTGTGGCACTCTCTCTATCATCGGCAAGAATAGCAATGGTAATAGACCTCCTCGTTCCATATATTTTCTCATATGTTGTATAAGGAATAATTGCTATGTTATCCATACTTTGGCCTAACATCTGTCCCTTCTGTTCAAGCACACCAATTATAAGAAATCTTGACCCTGAAATCCTTATGTATTGACCTATGGGTTCGGTATTTGGAAAGAGGTTATCCACAACATCTTTTCCAAGAACACAAACATTCTTCCTATAGTTTATATCATCAGCAGAGAGGAATCTACCATACTCAACATCCTGCTGGTTGATTTTAGGAAGTTCATATGATGTTCCAGTTATTGTTACATCTTCTACTTTTTTATCCTTTCTTTTCAAAGTATACCTTGTATGCATTTCCGGAGCAACAAAGGAAATGGAAGTGGCAAATTCCTTTATTGCCTTGTAATCATCCAATGTAATATCCTTCCTCTTCCTCAATTTCCACCACTGCATCCTTCTTCCCATAACCCAGGGGAATTTCTGAACATAAATAACATTAGAACCTAACGAAGAAAAAGAAGAAGTAACTTTATTCTGAATGCCGGCAATAACCGAGATAACGGCAATAACCGTGGTCACACCAATAATTATCCCAAGGGTAGTAAGGATTGCCCTCAGTTTATTTGTTCTTATTGATTCGGCCGCCGACCTCAGGACTTCTGTAAGAAACCCTCTGACCATCTTTCAACTCCTTCAGGGCTTTAAATGGGCCCGTTACTATTAAGTCTCCTTCATTAATACCCTCATGAATTTCCACATATCTTTCACCCATTAGCCCTACTTTTATCTTTTTGAAATTTACTTTTCCATTATCCACTACAAAAATACCCCTTTGCTTCTTCCTTGTTACCAATGACTGAAGAGGAGCCCTGAGTGCTCCATCTTTTTTCTGAACGATAATATCACAATTTCCCGACATCCCAGGGAATAAAGGGATAGAGAGATTGGTGAATCTAATCTTTGCCTCATAGTTTACAGCACCTGTTCCGCTCGTATAAATTGGCTTTGAGGCAATATTTCTTACTACACCCATAAATTGTGAATCAGGAAACGCATCAACCGAAATTCTGACACTATCACCCAATTTTAGAAGGGGAATCTCACTTTCATCAACTTGTGCAATGATTTCAATCGTGGAAAGGTCAGAAATCGTCATAAGAACAGTTCCGGGATTATTCATTGTTCCCGTTATTACATTTTCTCCTTCCTTAACGTTGACTTTTGTTACAACACCCTTGATTGGTGAAATCAGGACACATTTATCAAGTCTATGCCGGGCACTTCTCACCTGAGCCCTGCTCTGCTCCAAGCTAGCCTCAGCTACCTTGTATGAGATTTCTGCCTGTTCATACTCTTCTTTTGATATCAATTCTTTCTCAAATAACTTTTTCTTTCTTTCAAACATTAATTTTTTCTGCGAAAAACTAGCACTGTCTGAAGATAGTTTACTAAGCGCTATTTCAAGATTTGCTCTGGGATCTGTTTCATCCAATTTGGCAAGTGTATCGCCAGCATCTACTACATCTCCTTCCTCAACATACAATTTCATAAGTTTGCCCATAATATCTGAATTAATATTAACCTCTACTCTTGATGAGATATCTCCAGGCGCTGAAACAATCCTTTCTATTCTTCCCCTTTTTACCTTTTGCACCTGAACCTTAATGTTTGACCCTTGTTTTACATTTGCTACAACAATAAGCAATATAACAACAACCAAGCTAACACCAATCCATATTTTACCCTTTAACTTTAAACGTTTCATTCTTCAACCCCCATTATTCTAATATTTTTCCTACAGCTTTTTTTATGTTATAAATGGAAAGAATATACGCCTTTTTTGCATTTTCATAATTATATTGAGCATCCAGAAGGTCTGCCTCACCTGAAAGAAGTTCTATAACAGAAGCTTCACCCAATTCATATCTCTCCTTTGTGGCTGTCTCACTCTCTTCAGCTAACTTCAGCCCCTTCTTTGCAACATCTACTTGTGTTTTTGCCTCTATATAAGAATAATATGCATCTTCAACCTCCATTTCTACCTCTGCCCTCTCTTTTTTCAAACTCCACTCTGCACTGCTCAGTTTCATTTTATTTATGATTGAAGTATTTACTTTTTTAAATCCTGTAAATATATCCATAGATAAATTAATGCCAATTGAATACGAATCGTTATTATCCCATATCTCCTTTGTATCTGGAAATTGTCTCCCAGCATATCCATAACTACCACTAATGGAAAACCGCGGAAGATAATTTGAAATATCCGAAATTAACTCTGTACGGGCAGAATTTACTTCTGAGTAAGCCGCAATTAAACGGGGCCTGTTTTTTTCTGATAATGCTTTAAGGGAGTCCAGTGAAGGTACTACAAAATTTAACGATGGTGAAGACAATTCAAGTGAATCGGATAAAGGAATAAGAATTGCATTTTTTAATTGAAGGATAGAACTCCTGAGATTGCTCTTCGCTTTTAAAAAGTTCAGATATGCCTGCGATTCATCTACCTCTGCTTTCAAAAGGTCTGCTTTTGAAGCAGACCCAAGTTTGAACATCTCTTTTATCTTATCAAGGTTTTCCTTTGCCTTGTTCCATCGCTTCTCACTTACTAATCTTAACCTCTTCAGTGTATAGGCATTGAGATAGTATTGTATAATTTGGAATATGGTATTATTAACACCCTCAAGGTAGTTTGAAAAGGCAAAAGTATTCTTGAAATGGGCATTAACCCCGTTTAAGAACGTGTATGGAGATAAAGACTGCGAAAGTGTAAAATTCGCGAAATAATTCTCATATCCCCCTGGATAAGATTTTGTACGTCCTCCCGTTGATGTAATACTTGGGAGTAAAGATGAATAATTATAAGAGTTAGTCTTTTTACTTATTTCCAGATTGTATTTAAGCATTTTGATATCTGGAGAATACTCTAATCCTCTTTCAATGGCACTATTTAATGTCAAGGTATAACATAAAAGTAATGCTATCATCCTCTCCTCCCTGGAAGAAGCATTCTTATTATAATCAGGATTACGAATGTTAGAATAGAGACGATAGCTGATTTCTTCTTTGAAAGCCCTGCAATATCTGAAATCCCAAACGCGATGAGGGTATAGATCCATATATTAAATATATCCATTGAGTTAACAAGAATTGCCAACCTTCGGTTATGCACACTTAAAAAGAGGTCCAATCCAGTCTTGAGCCTTAAAGCCTCCAAAGAATTTATATTACCTACTCCTCTAATTAAAACAACTATCAGGCTCAAGATACTCTTCAAAGCACCAATAAGTGAGGTATATGCAATAAGATCAAGAGATTTCAAAAAGTTGATTTTACCACCAAAAAGAGCAGTTGTGCCCCAGAGAACCAATGCGCTTATAAGCCAGAAAAAAAAGGTCACAACAAAAATACTGAGTGAATTAATATACCTCAGTCTTTCGATAAAACTCTTATCGACATTTCTTCCAAAGGATGCCATACGCTCCATCATTATTCTTGAAGTAGCTGGAAACATTAATAGGTAACTACCTATTACAATTATAACAACAATAAAAAAGGGTATCCACCAATCATCCTTCTCTTTGATATGCTTAAAACATCTTCCTGGATTTAGAAATATATCTATCGAAGCCATAAAACCTCCTTTATAATCAATACCATTTTTAGAAACAAATATTCAATAATATAACAAAATTTAAATTAGAATGTTACAAAATTCTCATAAGAAAGGGTGGGTTGCCCCCACCCTTAATTATTCTTCTGATTCCTCTAAAATGATCGCTTCTGTCGGACAGGAGTCCGCTGCCTCTTCACAATCACAAAGATCACATCCATTTGGATTGATTACATGTGCCTTCCCATCATCGCCCATCTCAAAAACATCCGGGCATATAGCAGTACAAACGGCATCACCTATACATTTTTCTTCATCAATTTTTGGAATCAGCATACAGCCTCCTTGTTTTATGTTTGCCTTTTATATACTAAATTTTTTAATTATGTCAAGGGGATATTATATTTTTATACTACACAAGAATTCTGACTATCAAAATACTTTAAAAGATGGAATATTCATTAACGCTAAAAAGCGATACTAACCTTCACTTGTTTTTAATCCTGTTACCAATTCACCTATAGAATCTGAAAATCTTGCTATCTCCTGTGCAACAGATGACAATTCCTGTATTGAAGCGACGAGTTGTTCCACAGCTGCTGAAACCTCTTGAGAAGATGCCGCATTTTCCTCAGAAATAGCAGCAACACTCTCAATAGATTCTGTAATAGTATTAACTTCCTCTTCCCCTCTTTTATTTCTTTGCGAGATTTTTACTACTCTTTCTGTAATTTCACCGATCTCCTCAGCAATCTTTCTCAAATAGTCAGCCCCTTTATAAATTACCTTTTTCCCTTCTTCGATTTCATCTATTGAATCTGCTGCTTTTTCAACCATTGAATTTACAGTTTGAGAAATTTCTTCTGTGATTTCACCGATCTCCTCAGCCGAATTCTGCGATCTCATTGCAAGTTTTCTTACTTCCTCAGCTACAACAGCAAATCCTCTTCCATACTCACCAGCCCTAGCAGCCTCTATCGTTGCATTCAATGCAAGAATATTAGTTCTCTTAGAAATACTATTCACTGCTTCTGTAATCTCATTTATATTCTTTGCTTTCACATTTACAAGTTGAACTACTTCTTTTAGTTCATCCATTATTTGAGTGATCCTATCCATTCTCGTATGGGCATCATTAGCTGCCTTTTCACCCTCCATAGCCAGGGTATGGATACCTTTACTAACATCTTTTGCCTCAAGTGCAGTTTGGACTGATTCTTTAACAACTTCTAATGCCTTTTTAGACATATCTACTGCCTTTTGAACCTCTGAGGCTTGCTTTTCACTTGCCTGTGAAATTGACTGCATTGTTGAAGAAATCTCCTCACTTGAGGCAGTCATTTGTTCCGAGGAAGAGGATAATTCTTCTGCCTGTGATGCAAGTTTTACAATCATATTCTTATTCTCAATGGTAAGTTTTTCAAGAGAATCCATAAATTCATTAAAATATGTCCCAAGATCCGTGATTTCTTTGGATCCCTTTACTTCGACCCTCTTGGTAAGATCACCGTGTCTTTGGGAAATATCCTTCATTACACTCACCATTATCCTGAGAGGTTCAACTACCTTCATAATTCTATGTCCTGTCAAAAATCCACCAACACCAACAAGTATAAAAAATGCAATTATTGTCATCCATATGACACTTGAAATGTTTCTATTCAGATCGCTTAGCGAAAGGAGTATCCCAACATATCCAATAGGTTTCCCCTTCCATTTATCATTTGATCCTTCAGCTGAACTTGAAGAAAAAATTTTACCAACAAGTTCAAGGTACCTATGACCTTTAAGATATTTAATATAGATATTTTCTGAACTAAGTGATGAAATTTCCTCTAAAGAAAGTTTAAATCTTAATTTTGTTTTTTGTTTTTCAAATATAGGCACACCTTTAATATTGTATATCCCTACAAAAATAACCTCTTTTTCTTTCATAATACCCATAACCGATGGGAGAAGCAGCGTAGAATCCTCCGCATATACGCCTAACTCCATAGAGGGACCCGAAATATTTATCAACGCCTCCCCCTTTGAAATAAAACTGGCTATTAAATTTTTCCTAACAATAATAAAATCCAGAATGCCCATTACTATTATTAAAGAAGAAAGAATTGCAATGGTTATTATAGCAATCTCTCTTACAAGAGTCCTCTTCATTCAATAATCTCCTGTACGTTTTTCAGGACATCTTCTGGTATATATAAACGAATTTTATCAGCCATCTTTTTATTTATAACAAAGGCACCTTTCGAATGCAAAACTGGCAAATCTGTTATACTTTTACCATCTACAATATCTTTTACATATTTTGCTCCTTCTTTACCAACAACGGTAACATTCGGCTCAATAGTAAAAGTAGCTCCCATTTTTACGTATTTCATACTAAGCCCATAAAGCGGTACCTTATTCTTTAAAGAAAACATCAACATAAATTTAAAAGACACATTGTCCCTATTAAGGGGATCTGGAATCATCCAGAGAAGATCGGCGTCGGGCATAAACCGTAAAGCAGTGTTTACACCTCCAGGGTTATTTGCCAATGCCGGTTCAACATCTATTCCCTGAGACTTCAATTGCTTCTTTAGCGACTGAACATAGGGGGTTGAAGTACTAAGTATAATACCAACTTTTTTAATAGCAGGGATTAACTGCTTTACCAGGGCTATCCTATCTTGAATGGTCACATCCATCAAAATACCTGTTACGTTTGAGTCATTCTTAAATTTACCGGGATTCATCACACCCATAAAAACTATGGGAATATTTGTGATGGTTTTTGCAGCAGTTTGGAAAATAGGGTCTCCTATTGTTACAATACATTTATAACCCCTTGCTTTCACCTTTCCAACGACTGAAGCTACCTTATGCTCATCAGCATAGACACAATATTTATCCACTCCCCAGGGAAGGCTCGTCAAAAATGATTGGGCTATATCATTATAAATGCCCCTATCGTCCCATTGAATCAAAGCAATTTGCGCCCCCAGGGTATGGGCAAAAAGAAAGAAAATGATAAATTTTTTCATACGATAAAAAATATTATAAAAATAAGTAGTTGTCAAGGATTAATTTTATCCTACTCCCAGGCGGAAAATAGTTGCTGCCAGAAAATACTAATTAGAAAGACCTCTACTGTACCTATTCAACGCCAATATAAACAGATTCATCATCAGAGTTTACTTCTACCAGGGTCGTAGGTTCTTCCGGTATCATGTCGCTTAAACCCTCAAGTATATCAGATATTTCTACTCCTTTTTCTTTTAATTTTTTTTGTGTTTCCTCGGGTATTATCCCCTTTATATTGCCAACGATTTTTGTTATGGTCTTTGCTAAATTAAGAGGAATTTTCACGTTCACATTTTCTCCACCCTCTTCTTTAACCCTTATAATCAGATGGTGAGCTTTCTTTTCTTTTGAGGACGAGAGTAGCTTATATGCCTCCTCAGCATTAATTTTCCCCTCTTCAAGCATCTTAAGAATTTTTAACCTGTTGTCACTCATCATCTTCCTCCATATATTTTTTTGCTTCTTCTGCCTTAAGTTTTCCTGATTCAACGTCCTTAAGAATCTTTTTTAGATTTTTACTTTTTTTTCTGTTTTTCAAGTTTACACCTTTAGTAATCTCATAGATGGCAAAAAGGATAACAAATATAGGCCAATCTCTTCCCCACTGGAAACCGTTTCCAACGAGATTTAAGATCCAAACAATTCCGCCAAAAATAAGAAGAATAATTCCCCAGATCATTTTTCCTCCTTTTTTAATGTTACACTTCCAAAACTGTTAATAATCTTTGCTGATTTTTCTCCCGTTCCCTCCACTTTTGAAAATGGGTTTACTATGTTACCCATTTTGTTTTCTATAATAAATTTTTGGTTTATGGGGGTTACGAAGGATAGTTCAATATTCCCAAATTTTGATTGTAGCTTTATATTAATTGGTTTCAAGATTCTTAACTCGATATTACTTGCCTTGCAATCCATCTCTAAATTCGCAGAGAGCTCTCCCTCAAGATTTAAATATCTGCCTTGTATGTTCACATCTATATCCCCTGGAAGAAAAAGAACAACATCTGCCCATTTGCCTACAATTTCCAACATCCCATTTTTGCTATTGGTATTTATACTTCCCCTGTACTCTATCCTAACACGTTCTCCTTTTCTTAGTTCTACATTGCATCCCTGTATATTAATATCCACGGATTTAATATTATTAAATTCTTTTATGATTGTTCCCTTTTCGCCAAATTTAAAGGTAAATGTCCTTTTCCCCTTCTTCGGAGTTGATAAGGCACTTAAAAGCTCTTCTGCTTCTTCCGCAGAGATTTTCTTTTCTTCTACCATCTTAAGAATTTTTAATTTTTCATCCATATTTCCTCCTTAAAAATAGTAAAGATACCTCATCTTAAACTCTGCTCCTCTATCTGTTTCGGTGTATTCCCACATATCGGAATCAAATTCTACAGCCTTTGAATAAACGAGATAGAGGTGAGATTTTGGTAAAAAATTATACGAGATTACCGGATTTATCCTGTAGGAATACAATTTACCAATGCTCCGTAGATATACGATTTCTCCCCTTATATCTAGTTCAAGTTTTCTGGTAAAATGGTAGCCTATTGACGGAGAAAATGTTAAGTAACTATCCTCAATTCTGCTCCTATCTGTCATCCGGATAAAGGATGTGCTATCTTTCCAATAGGTTATATAATCAACACTCACTCCAATACCGAGATTTGCCATTGGCTTGTAGCCCAAATACATTCCTGTGAATAATTGATAACCAAGGTGCTCTGCCATATAGTTAAAGTTACAATTTAGACTCCCCCACATACTGACTGCTATAGGCCTTGAAAAATCGCCGTGAAGTTCTAAATGGAAATTTTCACCCTTGTAGTGTATCTCACCGCCTCCAGTATCTTCATAGGTGTCGTTCAAACTAAAAGATGTATTTGCACTGTAGTTATTCCTCGTATTTACAAATAAGAATGAAAATATCTCCTTGGAATAATGAGGTTGCTTTGCTTCTCTGGATATACCAGAACCTAAACCAAATCCATAAAGCCTGACAGGGCCGGACCGTGGAGAAAACAGAGGAAGAAATATAGCACCAATCTGCGTTCCTTTCATTCCAGTATATCCGACTTCACTTATATTATAATTACTATTCAGATAGCTTGCATAGGCATTCAGTCCGTACTTTCTGCTCATATATGTGTAATTTAGGTATCCTGCGGGTCCGCCTATCCCAGATGAATCAGCATAGGAAACTTGTGAGATAAGATTACCAAATGTAGTTATATAATTTCCATCCAACGTAATAACCCTTGTATGATTTATATTTGATTCTTTCCCTGAATATGTTACTCCCATAACCATTCCAGGAAAAACAAGCTTTGCTCCCTTTAATGCGATATAGTGGGCTATTGGTTCTTCCCCAGCTGCACCAGTATTTACATACATAGCAGCTCCTTCAAGACCTCTTCCTCTTGTGGTAAATTTTAAACCAACCCTGATGGGGACTTCTAAAGAATCCTCAACAATTTTACCTATATTTCTTGTATAGAGTATCTTAATGGGTCCAGGACCAATATTCAAATTATTACCCCTTTTCACATTAAACATCTCCTGTCCTTCCAGAAAGAATGGTCTCCTCTCTCCAAGGTATAACGCATATTTAGACAGATTTACCTGAAATGGATCTGCTTCAATCTGGGCAAAATCGGGATTTACTGTCATATTGAATCCGAATTGAGAGCTGGGATTATAAGAAACGTCTAATCCAGCATCACCACTGAGGGATTCATTATACCTCACAAAGCCAACTGGATAAATCTCAAGAAATCTTCCTTTTTGGGAAGGGTGGATGGCGCTAAGAACACCAAATTGGGATATCCTAAAGCCTGGAAATTCAGGAACAGGTTTCCAATAGTCTGTTTCTCCGTTAACAGGGATCTCTCTTCTGAATTGGATACCCCAATCATTACTTGAATACCTTATTGCCTTAAAGGGTATCTTCATCTCCACACTATAACCATAATCCGTAATCTTCGCATCGGCAAACCACACCCCATCCCAGCTATCATCAAAACTTATTCCACCACTTAATGAAATACCGTCTTCCTGTGTTCCAGACGCAGCAACAGTGAAAAAATAGCAGGTTCTTTTATCCCCAAATGTATCAAGGTATAAGGAGACCTCATCACCTGAAGACTCATCCCAACCACGAATGTTCACAACCGGCTTTCTCCCATTTGTAAAGCATCGGAAGGCGATATACAGATTCTCACTGTCGGTCAATAAATAGACCTCTGTAGACTCTGTGGCTGGCTTCCCTTCATCAGGAGATTGTTGTGTAAAACCTGTTATTGGTCTCGCTTTAAACCAGATTTCTTCTAAATTACCATCAATCTTTGGAGGAACATTCGTAAAATAAGGGTTAATAGCGAGGAAAAAAAGAATCATTCATTACCTCCCTTTAATTCATCAATCCTCTTTAAAGCCTCTTCTACAGTAATATCACCTCTTTCCAGTTCAGCCAATATATCCTCTCTTTCGTCCATTAAATCCGTAAAACCAAATGCCTTCCTTACCTCCTCAAGTCTTGAGCGAATAGTCGGGTAGGAAACCCCAAGCATTCTCTCCATTTCTTTAAGATTCCCACGGACCTTCAGAAAAAGCTTAACAAATTCCCACTGTGCATCATTTAAAAGAATTTCAGGAATTTCAAATTTACCTTCAACACTAACGCCACACTTTACACATCTGAATTTTTCAATGACAATTCTTCCACCGCAAATGGGACAATTAATAGGTAATTTTTCCATACAATAAATATAAAATGAAAATTAAAATTGTCAAGTCCAAAATTGAATTCTATCAAATTTTTGCCTGAAAAAATGAAAAATGTTAATTTTTATTTTATAATATGGAATTCTATAATATCTCCATCTTGAAGGACGAGATCCCTCTTCGTCATCATTCCATTTATCTTATCTCTCCAGAGTCGGGCATACTTCAATTTTTCTGCAAAATCTTTGTGTAATGTATAAGCAGCATCAATTACTGTACTCCCCTTCTTTAGAATAACTGGTTCTGAAAAATCAGCCTCTTTCCCTGGTGGCTTTGTATATACACGAATAACATCAATATATTCAAAAATTTTTCTTCTTAATTCTCTATTTTCCCCGTTCAAATCTATAATGAACAACTCAAATCTCCTGGGAAACTCCCTTTCTATTAACGAAACTGCATCGTGAGAACAATCCTTTGTAAGTATAACGATCCCATATTTCTGCATCAATTCCTTTGCCTCAAATTTATAATCTTTTCCGGTAACAAAGACATTCCCATTCTCAAGAAGTCTTAACATTAATCTAAGTTCTTTAATAGGATCCTGAGTACAGGGTATTGTAATTAGCAACGCATTTGATGCACGAGCAAGGGCAAGAAGCCAGGGAGGATTATGTTCTTCTGCAAGGGGAGGGGTGTCGACGAGTTGAATCTGGACATTCTCGAACTCCATCATTCCAACCTCAGGTTTACCTGTAGTAAAAGGAAAATTTCCAATAAGTGGTTTTGCATTCGTAAGAGTTGCAAGTATAGTAGATTTCCCAGAATTTGGTGACCCAATTAGAACAACCTGTCCTGCACCCTCCTTCATTACAGTATAGAGATCTGCCCTTTGGGCATGTGGTTTCTTCCCTATTTCTTTTTTTAGCTGGGATATCTTCCTTCTAAGATCTGCAAGCAGTTTATCTGTACCCTTATGTTTGGGCATTATTGCAATCATTTCATTTATTATTAAAATCTTTTCTTCGGGACTCTGGGCAAATCTTAATTTTCTCTCTATTTCATGGTATACTGGAGGAAGATTTGCGGGCATATAAAAATTATAAGAAATTAAAAGGAATAGTCAAGTAAAGGATTTATTTTTGTTGTTACTATTTATAGATGTCACATTAGACAAGGTAGGAGCTGATATAGAAAGAAAAGCGAGGTAGGGGTCATATAGAACAAATAGCGAGGTAGGAGAGAAGTAGAAAGAGAAGCGAGGTAGGAGA
>CAZQRW010000006.1:0-46661 GCA_964596115.1 uncultured bacterium | reverse complement strand
TAATAAAGAAGGGAGAACATATAGAGAAGATATACAAGGTGTTTGTAATAAGATAGGTATTAAACAGTTCAACCTCTAATACATTTTTCTTGTCAGAAAATAGTTTTTGATACGTGTAAGAATATTTAAGACTAATGTTGGATTTCCAGTTGAAAGTTTTTTTGTTGACAATTTATGTTTATCTGTTATTTTTTTTATATGCATAAACATATTATTTCTATTGTTATTGTTTTATTATTTGCAGGGTGCACTACACCCGGGATGTTTTTTAGTCCACCTGGTGGGGGGGAAGAGAATGTACATCATCTTGATGGAATAAATGATTTTACTGATACCCAAATCGTGGGTATAGATCCCGTGGGAGATATTTCTGAAAAGAACCTTGACCTTGATACGCTATGGGCGGTGATTGAAGATTCAATGCTTTATATTGGATTTAATGCGTATGCCTCCCATTTTGGTCTCTCATATGGAGTTTATATATTCCCTGACAGCATCTCACCTTCAGGGGCAACGGATGATCCCTGGGGCAGGGCAGTGAACTACAATGGTTTCTATCCTGAATATATTCTTTATTTCTGGCACGATGAAACTGAGAATATAATAACATCTGCAAATTTCTGTACATTTAATGGATCCTGGAAGTATACAGATATAACCTCGAGCGAATTATTTATTCTCAATAAAACCAATCATTTTATGGAGATAGGTGTGAAGCTTTCTGAACTGGGAGATCCAGATTCAATCTTTATAGAGGTCTTCACCACCGGGGGCACAAACAGCCATGCACAGGATACCTCACCTTTTGATTCAAACGTTTCCTTTCCGAACCCTGACTGGTCCAGTACAGTTACCTCTTTATCTAACGCAGTACTTGTGAAATGATTTTTCTTATTTTCTTAAGACTCCTCATTCCAATGGATGATGTCCAGACCGATCACCTCAGGGCATATGGATTAACATACTGGGTACTTGAGCAGGGTCTGGATGCAGAGTGGCTTCTAAACTACAGGGATGGCAGTTTTCTTCTCCCTTCACTTGACGCCATTAAAGAAGAGGCAAATAGAAGAGGGGTTTACTATGAAGAGATAACAGAGGATCAGGTCAACGATATTTATGCATTAATAGATAGGGAAAATATGGATAGGGTTCTTCTTGAAAAGGCTCCTAAGATTGCGGTTTACATACCCGAATTTGAAGGACCCTGGGATGATGCTGTTACACTTGTGCTCGAATATGCAGAAATACCTTATGACAGGATATGGGACCCTGGCGTGTTAAAAGGGGAATTATCCAGGTATGATTGGATTCACCTCCATCATGAGGATTTTACCGGGCAGTATGGTAAATTTTATGTTTCTTATAGGAATGCAAGTTGGTATAAAAAGACCTTAGAGGTTAATAAAATGACGGCAAAGATGCTTGGTTACAAAAAGGTATGGCAGATGAAACACGATGTAGCGGAAAAAATAAAAGAATTCGTTGGGAATGGGGGATTCCTTTTTGCAATGTGTTCTGCGCCTATAACACTTGATATAGCCCTTGCTTATCAGAATGTGGATATTGTTCCCAAAGAGATTGATGGAGATGGTTTGGAGCCCGATTACCAGACGAAGGTCAATTTTGATAATACACTTGCATTCGCAAATTTTCAGATAATACCGAGTATTTTGATCTACGAACACTCAGATATAGATGTAAGTCAGGAGGCATTCCGGAGGGGTCCCAGAACCAAGTTTGTTCTAAAGAATTTTTATGCAAAGAGAGACGTTCTTCCCACAATACTTGTTCAGAATCATACGAAATTTATAAAAGAATTTTTAGGGCAGGATACAGGTTTTAGAAGAGAAAAGTTAAAATCGAACGTTATCATTCTTGCAGATGTCCCCGGTACCGACGAGGTTAAATATTTGTTTGGGGAGTATGGCAAGGGGACCTTTTCATTTCTTGGTGGTCACGACCCAGAGGACTATACCCATTACGTTGGTGATCCTCCAACCATACTTGATCTTCATAAACATTCTCCAGGATATAGGTTGATATTGAATAATATACTTTTCCCTGCTGCCAGGAAGAAAAAATTGAAAACATAATGGAAATTTATATAGAAGGATTTCTTGACTATCTCAATTCAAGGTCATACTCCGTGCATACACTGCGTTCGTACAGAATTGACATTTCTCAATTTGATACATTCATAAAATCTAAGGGGGTTAATTCTGTTAAGGAAGTAAAACCAATACACTTTAGATTATTTACTGCATCCCTTATGGGTAAGGGCTATTCCAATTCATCTATTGCAAGGAAACTTTCTGGTATAAGGTGTTTTATGAGATTTTTAAAAAAAAGAAAGATTATAGAGTTTAATCCAGCAGTGAGTGTAAAAACACCAAAGAAAGAAAAAAGGGTTCCATCCTTCCTATCAGAGCAGGATATGAAACATCTGTTTGAATCTTTACCTCTGAATACTACCCTTGATTTAAGAAACGTGGCTATTATAGAACTTCTCTACGGGACAGGCATCAGGGCTTCAGAACTTGTTGGTCTTGATCTTCGTGATGTTAATTTATACGGTGAAACAATAAAGGTGTTGGGGAAGAGAAGAAAAATAAGGATTTTACCACTTGGTTCAAGGGCAAAAGAGGCATTGGTTAGATACATCAAAGTTAGAGGTGATAAAGCAGGTCCATTATTTTTAAGTAAATCAAAGAGAAGAATTACCCAGAGAGATCTTCAACGAATTGTTAAGAAGGCAATTGTCAGAGTCGCAACACTAAACAGGATGAGCCCCCACACATTGAGACATACATTTGCAACACATCTCCTGACAAGGGGGGCGGATCTGAGAGCTGTCCAGGAGTTACTGGGCCATGAGTCCCTCTCCACAACCCAGATATATACACATTTTACAGTAGATAAACTGAAAGAAATATACAAGAGGGCACATCCAAGGGCAGAATGAGACAATTTCTTGAGCATCTTGAAAAAGAAGCAGGAAAAATTCTTCTCAAATACTACGCAAATCTGAAGGAGAAAGAGATACACCTGAAGGCAACAAAGGATTATGTTACAGAAGCAGATAAACGGTCTGAAGAGTTTATAATAACGGAGTTAAAAAAGGAGTTTCCTGAAGCAGGTATTTTTGCAGAAGAGGGGGATAGGGAGGAAGGGAGGAGTAAATTCTTAATAGATCCACTTGATGGAACAAATAATTTTATACATAGAATTCCATACTTTTGTATATCCATTGCATACGAAAAAGACGGTGAAATTCAATGTGGTGCAGTCTATGACCCTGTTAGAAAACAAATGTTTTCTGGTGAGAAGGGTAAGGGCGCATCCCTGAATGGAGAAACGCTTAAAATAAGCGAAACGAAGTTTCCGTCATACGGTGTTGTAAGCGTTGGTTTCCCACCCCCAGCACATAAATACAGCAAGGATTTCTTTCTTCTTCTTGAGGAGCTTTTGTTGAAGGTCCATATGATTAGGTGGATGGGGGCTGCTGCTCTTGATCTTTCTTATGTCGCAGCAGGGAGAATGGATGCAACAATACAATTCTCATTGAATCCATGGGATGTAGGAGCAGCATGGTTATTAATTGAGGAGGCGGGTGGTGTCATAACTGATTTTGCTGGTTCTGACGATATCCTGAGTGGGTGGGTAGTTGCAGGCAATAAGCACATTCAGCCGGAAATATTGGAAATAGTAAAGAGAAGAATAAAAAGAGATTAATCCAGTTCCCTTATAAGATATTTTTTCGATTCGAGGTCTACAATAGTATATGTACTTTTTCCAGTGAGCCAACCCCCGAGTTCTCCAGGATTTAAAATGAGCGTATCCCCTTCTTCTATATAGGTTTTATGAGTATGGCCAAAAAATATAAAATCAAAGTCTTCCTTTCTGAATCTCATTAATTGATAGGGCTCGTGCATAAGTAGCAACCTTTTACCATTAATAGATATTGTAAATGGTCCCTTTTTTATCCTGAATCCCTTTTCTTTAAATCTTTTCTGTAATAATAATTTATCTCCATCATTATTTCCAAAAACAGCATACACCATCCTTACATTTAGAAGAGGAACTACAAAAGGAGAAATAATGTCGCCAAGATGTAGAATAGTGTTAATTCCTTCTCTGTTAAAAATTTCAATAACTTTTTTTACATTTACTATGTTATCGTGGGAATCTGAAATAACACCTATTTTCACCAGATAACCTCGTTTCCTTTTATTCTAAATGGTTTGTTGTCAAGGGAAGGAATATATGGAAGGTAGCCATTTTTTTTAAGTTCTACTATACTTACGGGTAATCTTCCCTTATCCTTCGTAAATTTTTGTATCTGACCAGCTATTACCTTTGCAATTCCCTTTATTGCTTTTTCTTTCATCCATTGTGATTTCGATTTATTATAGAGATTTTGCCAGAATTCGATTGTCATTTCAAGACCATGGGATTTCTCCAAACACCAGGTTTGAAATTTTAAACTAAAATCACTATCTTTCTCATTCAGGCTGGAGATGTAGAACCATTTTGCTGCTTTTTTATAATCTTTCTTCAGATACAGAATAAATGCCTTTACAAATGGAATCCACCATTCATCAGGGTTTGAATATATACCTTTATCCAACAATTCCATTGACTGCGAAAATGACCTTGCATCATCGTATAAGAGAAAAGCTCCTACAGTATAGGCACGAACAAACCTTCTATCCAGGGTAGTAACAACATCGAATATGTGGTACAGGTAGGGGAAAGAATTATCTGTAAATTTATGTTTTCCATAGTATACAGCACCCCTGATATAAAGAAAATCAGAGAATATGTTGTCATATCCACTTGCTATCCCCTTTATAAATTTTCCAGAAGGGAAAAATAGCAGGTCTGATTTAGGTTTTTTCCTTTGTGCTTCAAAACTAAATCTTTCAATAAAGAAAAGACCTATGATAGCTGCCAGAATCAAAAACCACTTTTTCAATAGAACTCTCTCCTGTCAAATATTATTGATGAAAAAACAAGAAGTATAATTACATAAAGGATGCTGTAGGTGGCTGTAAAGAAATAAAGTGAAGGGGCTATGGGAAGGTTATATACAAGATTTCCTTTTACATTCATAATTGAAAAATTAGGAAGAATATAATAGAGCATATTTATTATAAAGCTTAAGGAAGGGATTTTTATCATACTTACAAGTTCTTTCAGATATATTGATGTATTACCTATGAAATAAATTAAGAATGTGAATATGCCCGCTGTAATCGGAGTTGTAAATGTGGAAAAGAATATAGCCACACCATTAAGGAGGAACATCTCGAAGAAAAGGAAAAATAGCCCTGATAAAAATTTTAATATAAAGATGTGAAGATAGAATCTTTGAAACAGAAGAAAAAATATGTAGAGTATGATTTGAATTACAAGTACAAGCATCGTTAAGCCTATGAATTTACCAGTAAGGAATTCCCATCTCTTTACCGGTTTCGAGATTATGTTATATATGGTTTTTCTTTCTATTTCATCGTATAGAATGCGTGTCCCAATGAATACAATTATAAGAAGTGAGAAAATTTCAACAAGTGCAAGACCAAAATCATTAATTATCTTAAATGCCTCGCCTACGCTTATAGGAACAAATATTTTTGAAATAGCAAGAAAAATAAACCCAATTATTCCAACCGAAAGGATTGTCTTATCTCTTACGGCTTCTTTAAATGTATTCATAGCAAAGGCTAATATCTTCATCTTTTTTCCCTTATCATTTCCATAAAATGATCTTCAAGCGTTTTTTTCCTTGATTCAATCGTAACAATGCTTCCACCATTATCAACAACATTCTTTATAACGGCATCTTTCTTCTTTTCGCTATTGACCCTTATATAGACAATGTCCCCCTGCCGTAAGATTGCTCCAAATTTTGATAATATTTTGATATTGTAAAATCCTCTTACACCTATATCAATTGAAGAGACGGTTTCTTTCAAAACTTCTGTTAAATTTCCTATGCTGACAATTTTACCATTCATTAGTATACCAACCCTCTCGCATATTTCTTCAACATCTGGTAAAATATGGGATGAAAATAGTATGGTCTTACCAGATTGTTTCAGCTGGAAAATGAGGTCTTTTATTTCTTTTCTCCCAATAGGATCGAGGCCGCTCATTGGTTCATCGAGAATAACAAAAGCAGGATCATTTATAATAGCCTGGGCTAATCCGATTCTCTGGAGCATCCCTTTTGAGTAATTGCCTATTTTTTTGTGAGCGGCATTCTTTACACCCACCCTGTCAAGGAGCGAATAAATTTCTTTTCTACTCTTTTTTTCTTTGAAAATTTTACTGTAGAATAGTAGTAACTCATAGCCAGTAAGATGTCTATAAAAATATGGATTTTCCGGTAGAAAACCCAGTAAACTTTTTTTTCTTTCGATGTTATAGCTTTCGAAGAGTTTTATTCTGCCACTGGTAGGCTTTAATATCCCTACTATCGTTTTCAGTGTAGTTGTTTTGCCCGCTCCATTTGGTCCCAGAAGACCAAAAATTTCTCCCTCTTTTACCTCAAGATTTAACCCCCTTAATCCATAGGTTTTTTTTCTCAAAAACGGTGAGTAGTATATTTTAACCAGGTTTTCTATTTTGAGAACATTCATTCCCATACTCCTGCTATTCTTGTTCCACAGTAGGGACATTTTCCGTTCTTTAGATGATTTTCAATTATTGAAAAACCATAGCGCTTTATTAATAATTTATGGCAATGTGGACAATAGGTATTTTCACCTGGATGACCGTATGGAACGTTACCAACATAGGCGTATTCCATTCCAAGATCAAGTGCAAGGGAGCGTGCCTTTTCCACTGTCTCGATAGGGGTGGGAGGGAGATTCCTTAACTTATACATAGGGAAAAATCTTGAGAAGTGCAAGGGGGTTTCTTTCCCAATATTACCCTTTATCCAGATAACCATTTTTTTTATCTCATCCATATTGTCATTTATCGTAGGAATAATAAGGTTTGTTACTTCAAGATGCACATCTCTCTTTTTTAAAGTTTTCAGCGTTTCAAGAACAGGCTCCAAAAACCCCCCTGATATTTTCTTGTACATTTGATCATCAAAGAATTTCAGGTCTATATTTGCCCCATCAAGAAAATCAATGAGTTGAATAAGAGGCTCTTTCTCGATGTATCCATTGGAATGATAAACATTTTTAATACCTGACTTTTTTGCGATTTTTGCAGTGTCATACATATATTCAAAAAATATGGTTGGTTCAGTATATGTATATGCAATGGATGAAATATCATACGAGTTTCTATATGCAAAGACATTCTGAATTACCCCCTCAGGTGGAAGGTTGTAATTTGTTGTTTTTCCTGGTCCCACTTGAGAAATCTGATAGTTCTGGCAATAAAGACAATAAAAGTTGCAACCAGCAGTTGCAATAGAGAAAGCATAAGTCCCTGGCATAAAATGGAATAGGGGTTTTTTCTCTATGGGATCAAGGTGGACAGCGCAGGGATTACCGTATACAAGTGTGTAGAGCTTTCCATCTATGTTTTTTCTTGCCCTGCAGATACCTGTTTCTCCAGGCTTCAACATGCATCTATTTGGGCAGTTTCTGCATTGAACCCTGTTATTATCAAGGGAAATCCAGTGCATAGCAGGATGAATCCCCTCTTGTGTGGAGATTTTTCCCCCAAGTGCAAGTGGTAGAAATCCGAGTGCCTTCAAGAAAGTTCTCCTGTCCATAGAGATAAAATAAGGAATTCGTGTCCATTTGTCAAGCAGTAGAAAGAAGGATCGTGGAGAGCGGTATCGAGAAATTAATAGTAAATCTCTACCTACGTAAATGGATAAGAATAAAGGTGGTTGACAAAGTGATGAAATAATCTATATTTAGACCAATAAACCAAAATGGTCGAAAAGATGAATAAAGCTAAGGATAAAAGAGAAAAAATCATTAAAAAGGCACGAGAAATATTTTCGAGATTCGGCTTCAGGAAAACATCAATGAAAGACATTGCTCACTCTTTAAGAATGGGAAAGGCATCTCTCTATTATTATTTCAAAAGCAAGCAGGATATTTTTAAAGGTGTAGTGGAGAGTGAATCACAGGTATATTTCGATAGTCTTAAGAAAGAACTGAATAGAAAAGATGATCCTGTCGAAAAACTCAGGTACTTTGCCCAGATTAAGATGAAGAAATTAAAGGAACGGGCAAATTATTATGCAACAATGAGAGATGAGTATCTTAAAGGCTACAATTTTATAGAGGAGATAAGAGAAAGGGAGCTTCAAAAGGAAAAAAGCCTGATTGAATCCATTCTTGAAGAGGGCGTTAAAATAGGAAAATTTCTAATAGAAGATATATCGACTACTGCTGAGGCAATTGTTACAGCATTAACGGGTCTGGAGTTAAAGTGGACAAGAGGAAAATCCATAAACGCGGTCAAAAAAGACGCGGAAAACCTTATTTCTATCCTTTATAAGGGGGTACAGAAATGACGGATAAGAAAACAGGTATTTTTCTCCTTCATGGTATAACGAAGAGTTCGAGTGAGCTTATTTTTATTAAAGAATCCCTCGAGGAGAGAGGCTATTATGTTGAAACACCCAATTTGCCAAAGCATGGTCTCTGCCCCAGGGAGTATGAGACCTGCTGGAGAGATGTTCTTCAACTGAGTAAGGATGAATTATTAATAGGGGTTGAAGAGGCATTTCAGCAATTCAGAGGTAAGGTCGAAGAGATTATTGTAGGGGGAAATTCTATTGGGGCAAATCTGGCATTTTATCTTGCAAATAAATTCACTGTAAACGGTATTATAGCATTGGGTCCTATATATCGATTGAGCAAGGGTCTTGAGTTTATACTTGCACTTGAGCCAAAAATTCGTTTGTTTCTTGGAAGAAATGGAAACGGTGTGGCAAATGAGTTTGTTTACCATCACCTTAATGTAAGTGCCATACTGCAACTTGTGGATATTGTAAAAGAGACACCTGCATATGTAAAAGGTCTTTCCAGACCTACACTCCTGATATTCTCAAAAGATGATGATGTTTCCTCTCCTCAGAATGCAAAGTTTTTTATTAACTGGTTAAAGGGGAAGGAAGAAATACATCTTGTTGAAAAAGGGGGGCATGGATTACCGGATAATCCTGCAATTTTACCATTTATAGATGGATTTGTCAAAAAATGTACAGAAAAATTTTCAGCTATAGAAAAATAAAAGGTTTTAATAGGAAATACATTGAGAGAAAAATTGAATACGACATATTTGAACTTTCCTGGCCAGCTGAATTTAAGACACCATTTTATGAAAATAATACTGCCTATGCTATTCATTATAGACCAAAGTTAAACAGAAGAAACAGATCAATAATTCTTATCCCAGGACTACATTCAAATGCAAATTTTGGAAGAGGTGTGGCAAGGGGACTTGCCAAATCAGGGTTTGATGCATTCGTTTATATTCTTCCATACCATATGATGAGAACTCCAAAGGGTTATAAAAATGGAGAACTTTTCCTCTCTACTCAATTTGAACTTTCAGGTGGCGCTTTTTTACAGACGGTGAAAGAGACACGGGCTTTGGCTGATATTACAACCGGGGAGGAGAAGGGACTATTTGGTATAAGTCTTGGGGGTATTATTTCGCATATTTTGATGGGGATAGATAATAGATTTACTGCTGGTGTAACAGTATCCTCTGGGGGGAATATAAACAGGGTTCTCTGGACAGGCCTTATAGGCTGGGCTATAAAGAGAGAGCTTAAAAGAAGAGGGGCAACTGAGAGGGATTACATAAATATTCAAAAGAAATTTAAAAAATTCCTGGATGATGTTAGAGAAGGAAACTGGAGAAAACCCGATTATCCCTGGTTTTTATTTGACCCTTTGACGTATGCCCATTTAAATCATCCAAGGAACGTATTGATGTTCAATGGTCTTTTCGATCTTGTTATTCCCTTGAAGTCTATTCTTGAATTGAAAAATGCACTTGAATGTAGGCATTTTGTCATTCTTCCTTCAGGCCATCTAACGATGCTGCCATTTAGTATATACATATACTTTTATCTCAGGGATTTTTTTATAAATTGGGATGATAAAATAAAGAATTAAATTAGTATTCTCTTAATGCATCTGTAATTTTTATTCTTGCTACCCTTACAGCAGGGATGAGTCCAGCACACATCGTTGCTATAATTCCAAGAACTGCACCGTTTATAAATTGTGCCAGATGCATTTCTCCTCTTATTATATTGACCATTGGTAAATTTATATCCTGCATAACATTCATTGGTATCACAATACCATGAAATTGCAAAAATAATCCTATGGAAAAGGCAACTACACATCCTACAATTGAGCCGAGTATCCCGGTCCATATCGACTCAAGAAGGAAAATGCGGCTTATTTCTCTCCTATAGTATCCCATTGCCCTTAATGTTCCTACTTCTTTTTTTCTTTCCCAGACATTCATTAGCATTGTATTTATAATACCAATAATGGCAATGATAAGGAGAAATGCCCTGAATATCCTTATTACACCATTTTGCATTTCCATTATATCCATAACATCAGGGATATAATGAGAAAAATCATAAACCTCTAAGTCCATGCCCTTCAGCCTATTTTTGACACTATCTTTAATCTCGGGAGCAAAATTATCCCTATCAAGATTTATCACTATTTCTGAGACTCCTCTAATATCAAATAGAGACTGTGCAATATCAAGTGGAATTATGATGATTCTTTCATCAACCTGAGGGAAGCCTGTATTATAGAGTCCGCTAACATTCAAATCGATAACATTGTTCGCACCTGCCCTTGTCCTAGCATAGAGGTATACAATTCCATCTTTCCTTATGCCCATATCCCGGGCAAGTTTTTTCCCTATAATAACAGAATAGGTTCCTGATTTTATATATTTTCCATCAACGATACTTTCATAAAACATACTGACTTTTTTTTCTTCTGCAGGATTAACACCAAAAATTGTGATAGGTGACTGCTTCAATCCTGTTGAAATAATCCCCCCTGAAATCAATCTCATACTTATTTCTGTTATATGTGGAATGGATTTAATTCTCGTTATTACATTTTCAGGATTCTTGATAAGACGGTCAAGCGGATGTCTTAAAGCTTCCTTATCGTAACCGCGTTGGTGAATTTTAATATCTCCTACACCTAATCTCACGGAGTTTACAACAAAATCATTCTGTTCTCCGGAAATAACCATATCAAAAAGGATGATAAACCCCACTGCAAATCCAATACTGAGGAGGTTTATAATTGTCCTTCTTTTATTTCTACCAAGATTCCTGAAAGAAAATCTTATCCATTCCATATCATGTCCTCAATGCTTCTACAGGTTTCATCCTTGAGATTAAAATTACAGGGTAGAGGGAAGACAAAAATGCAAAAAATATCACAAATATTGTGTCCCCAATCCATCGAAAAGGATTTATCACAGGATAAATAACATTATCCATATACTCGAAAACACCACTTACACTCCCCAGAGAAATCCCGGACGCCATAAGATGATTTACAACAAGAAGGGATATTATTAGCCCTACAATTGAAGAGATAAAGCTAACTATCAGTACTTCTGTTATAATTAATGAGAAGGTTTCCATTTTTGACATTCCTATTGCCCTTAGCGTTCCTATTTCTTTTTTTCTTTCAAAAACAGATGTTAAAACAGTATTCATTATGACGCCTGCCGAGACAATCATAATGATTATAATAAAAATGAATATTTTTATGTTTCCTAACCGCATTAATTCCTCTAAATTCTGTAATCTTTTGTTGTAAGGCTCCACTAATACATTGGTGAATTCTTTCTGTAAAACCATTGCATAATCGTCAGATTTTTGGTAATCGGGCAAGTTAATTTTTATTTGTTGTATCTCATCTGGTTCCCAGGCAAGGAGGGCTTTACCAATATTTGCAGAGAGGATGATATAACCCTGGTTTTCTTCCCTTCTCTGCGAGTGGAAAATTCCTGAAATTATAACCTCTGCTACACCAATGCCACCATATCTATCATTTGCAATTAAAATAAGTGTATCATTTATATCTGAATGTAATAGTTTCGCAGCAACATCGCCAATCATAGCTTCTTTAAAGTTGTTTGGTATTTTCCCTTTTATTATGTATCTTTTGTAATTGTTAAAAAAAATGGTATCATTAGATGCAGTTCCAAAAAGGTCAAGTGAAAAACTATCAATGCTACAAATTAAGGGAAAATTTATGAAACTTGTAATACGGGCTCCTAAAAAATTTTTTTGGGCAAAATCTTCGATTTTTTTGTAATTTTTGATGGTTCTTATTGAATATTCGAAGGGATCGATACCATTCTTTGGTGAAACGAGTATCATACCTTCCTTTTCAAGTATAGTATTGAAGGCACTTTGCTTGAATCCTTCATTTATGGCATCAAGGAAAAGAAGAGAGATAATAGTTACAAGAATACCAATACCTATTATAATGTTTCTTCTAAAATATTTTTTGCTATTTTTCAGTGCTATTTTCAGAATCATAGGTAATCTTCCCATCAGTTAATATGATTTTTCTTTTTGCCATTTTTACAATCCTCTCGTCATGGGTAGAAAATACAAGTGTAACCCCTTCTATTTTATTTAATTTTTGCATTAGTGCTATAATTTGGAAGCCTGTCTCTGTATCGAGATTAGCGGTGGGTTCGTCCGCAAAGACAATATCAGGATGGCTCACCAATGCCCTTGCAATGGCAACCCTTTGTCTTTCTCCACCTGAAAGTTCGTCAGGTTTATGATTGATTACATCTGAAAGGCCAACCTCGTCCATTATTCTTTCAATTTTTTCTCTCCGTTCTTTTCTGGAGAGTCTTTTCATAATGAGAGGGATTTCAACATTTTCGGAGGCATTCAAAACAGGGATAAGATTGAATGTCTGGAATATAAAACCAATTCTCTTTCTTCTGATTTTTGTGGCAAGTGTATCCTTTATATTAGTTACATCTCTCTCTTCAAAAAACATATTCCCCTCTGTGGGATGGTCAAGTAAACCCATTATGTTTAAGAGTGTTGTTTTACCACTGCCCGAAGGACCAACGACCGCTACAAATTCGCCTTCCTTTATGGTGAAATCAACACCCTTTAACGCCATCACCTCTGTTTTGCCCAGTGGGTATACCTTCTTTACATTCCTCAATTCTATCAGAAATTTTCTTTGCATATTCCCCCCGATTAAAAGAAAAATTTAACATTGATTACAAGACTTTTTCTGAATCCAAGATCACCAAATTCCCTATCATTAGAGGCGTAAATTCCGTATAGATAAAAGGTAGCATCTTTAATCCCTGTATATGTGATACTTGCAACAGATATAAAACTCTCCCAATCTATACTGTAAATGCTATAAAAACCGTAACCGAATCCTTCATCTCTACTGTATGATAAACCAGTATATAAGTAATTTTTCCCCGTATACCCAGGGTTTATATGAAGTCTACCAATATTCTGGAGAGAGTCGTATTCTGTTGTTGTTATTCCATCACCATTATGAAAATATTCAAGGTTAACATAAAAATTGTTATAAAGGGTTTTATTTATTCCCATAAGGGAAGAGAATCTTGAGAGCGCATTTATTGTAGATTTTAATTCTCCGTAAAGAATATATCCAAGATAGTCTTTTCTTATTCCTGTGCTCAATATATATTCATTTTTGTTCATCAAGGAAAGGTAAGATTCAAAAGAATTGGTAAACACATAGATTCTTCCTCCGATTCTTATATCATCAGGAACTATAATTCTATGTGCCTTCTGTGCAGGCAGAAGAATGAATTCCAGGGATGTACTCTGTGATCTCCTAAAGCTAATGTCTATCATTTCTACTCCCTCCTCTATTCTTTCAGGATCCAGTGGAGAATATTCGGGATTAACAAGATCCCCAGGAGAATAAAAATAGCCAAATCCCCAGGGTATTCGGTCTTTCCCAAGAAGAAATTGAAAGTCTTTCACATAGATTTTAAATGATGCTCTGTCAATAGATATATATGTACCCCCAGGATAATTGTAGCCTGTTCTGATATCTCCGAGGAAATCCCCTGATTGGCTTTTAACTTCCGATTTCAATTTCACTTCAATTCGATTAAAGAATAGAGAATCAGTTATACCAATATAATATGCTGAATAACCATTTACGGATATCGAGAAAAGGAGGAATATCATCTTTTAAGATTATCGGGATTAAAAATCCTGTTGTGGATATTTTTTCTTTCTATGAGCGATTCAAGCCTAACTATAGTATAATTATTCTTTGTAAGCAAATTTTCCATTTTCATATATGTAGGGATTTTATATCCATCAAAATCTTTGATAGAGTTAAGCTCCATTCTACGTAATAGCTTACCAGAGAGTGTATAGTATAAAATTAATTTAGGGGTATACTCATTTCTCTGTACAGTAATCTCTATTTTACTATAAGGCACAGAGGATGATTTTGCCTTTAATGATAATATATATTTATTTTTGATGCTGGTAGAGTCTATGGAGACAGGAGAATAATCTCCTTCGAATCTGGATTTCATCAAATCATTATTAGTAAAATTGGAACCCATAAAATTGTCCTTTACTGAAAGTCTTATAATTCGTGAAACCCCTGGCACATACATCCATAGATTATCCCCTACAACAAGAAATTTTCTTCCCTTTTCCCGTGCAGGGGATAGAAATTCAAGATAAGTACCTTTATCTTTTTTTGATATTGACTTCATCCTATACTGAATCTCTCTACCATCGGGATAATGATTTATCATTACTATAATTGATTCAAAATTCTCAGGTGCTCTTGCATTGTCAATCTTTTGTAGAAGTGCCTCTGGTGAGATAGAAAAAATAAACATTATAGAAAAAATTGTCATCGATCCTCCTTTTGAGAAAGTATAGAGAAGCAAAAAACGATGTCAAGGGAATTTTGGGTTGTCCCCTGGTGTCAGTCTCTAAATTTTAAATTTTCTAATGACATAAGTCGTGGAGCAATAATCAAGACACATAGGAGGGCATTAAAGGAAAATACAGGAAAAAGACAGCGATTAGGATATAGGGAAAAAACCATGAACTATAATTAGTCAATCGTGAAGGAAAGACATCACGAGCAAAATTTATAAGCATATCTCTTTCAAGAGCCGAACCACAGCATTATGGGCAATGACTATATAGGAGGGTTCATTTTTTGTTATATACTTATCTGAATGATGAGGGATTTTGTTTATATTTAATTGCGTCATACCCAGTGCATTGGCAAAATCGGAAAGAAGCCTTTTATCCCCTTCAATAAACTGTGAATCTTTAAACAATTCCCAAAGAAATTCAAATGTGAATCCCATTCTTTTGAATACACAAATGTTTAATCGATAATGTATTCCTCTTGGGTCTATTAACTGAAGTAATGGCTGAATTTTTTCAACGTTAGCCTTATCATATTCCTCCGCAAGTTTATTATATGTATTCTTTTCATTTTTTAGAAGATGATTACCACCGAATACCGCTTGAAAGGCAAGTTTCACCCCATCTTTTTCTGATGGGATTCCATTAAGTATTTCCTCTGCCATAATAATATATTTAATTGGAATGGGGATTGGAGATGCCTCAAAATTCTTTAATCGTTCCCTTCTTAAAAATTTTTTCTTTGTCTTTGATTTTTTCTTTATTTTTTCATTTTTTTTAGTGGAAAAATCTATCAATAGATCTGGGATAAAAAGTGTCATCAATCTATTTAGGAACATCTTACCTATTTTTGTCTCTATTATTCCGGGTGTATCTATGATAACAGCTCTATCGCCTAAACGTGAACTAAATTCAATAACCTTTTCAATACCATAAAAATAGATATCATTGTGGAAAAGGGGATTAGTACCTGGGTGGAAAAAAAGAAAGTAAATTGCATCACAGAAAACAGGTAATGTTGATGGCAGGATTTCATTCTGTCCTGGATCAATGGAAATAAGTACTGGGTTCTTCTTTTTGCTCTTCAACTCATTGAATAAATCATTGAAATATGAAGTTTTACCTGTATCTTTTCCCCCAAGAATCAAAATTCTTTTTGCACCTCTATTATCGTACATATCAAAATATTATAGATAAAAAAGAAAAATATCAATAGTTATTTTACACCTTATATCCATGCATTTCTTCTTCCGTAAACTCTACTCCAAGACCAAGAGCAATCCTGTTCACAAAATTAAAATAACTAACAATCCTATTTTAATGTTTCTTAGCACGTTTATTTTATTTTCCTCTTTTTTCCACCTCAAAGGCCTTCGCAGTAACGAAACCAAATATCCAACCACCTATGTGTGCTGGAACTGCAATTGACTTTGACCTCATTGTTAAGAACTGGAATATGAGCCATATAAAGAAGAAAATGTATGCCTTTATCTTGAATTTAAAGGGAGGAAAAGGGAAAAGTATTATTATATTTCTTTTAAAAAAGAAGAGAAGGTAACCCCCCATTATTGCAGATATAGCACCACTGGCGCCAAGAACAGGAATTGAGGAATTTATTTTAAAGGCTACATAAAAAAGGGCAGAAAATACTCCCCCAAGCAAGTAGAGGAAAAGAAATCTCCAGCTCCCAATTTTTGACTCCAGAGATTTCCCAAAGATGAATAGATAAAACATATTACCCAAAAGGTGAAGTATTGAAGCATGTATAAACATTGATGAAAATATGGAAATAAACGTATCAAAACTGAAATTTGAAAAATTGGAGGGAACGAGTAGGAATCTCTCTTGAATACCAAATTTGAAAAAAACAAAGAGATTCAATAGAATAAGGCAGTAGGTTGTAAATGGGAAAATTTTTCCCTTTACATCATCTCCAACAGGTATTAACATATAATATGTATATGGGAAAAAGAAAAAAACTCAAGAAGTTTTTTGTGCATTCTCTCGGATGCCCTAAAAATGATACAGATAGTGAGTATATTGTCACAAATTTAGAACAGGGATTTGACTTGGAGTTCGTTGCAGATCCTGAGAAGGCAGATTTCGTTATTGTAAACACCTGTGGATTTATTAAACCTGCAATTGAAGAATCTATTGACATAATAAAAAGTTACAAATCGGTTGGGAAGAAAGTAATAGTAACGGGTTGCCTTTTGCAGAGAGGAGGCGAGAAATTTGTTAACAAGATAGAGGCACCTGGTATCTTTCTTCCTGATATAGTCAGGTTTAACGAAATTCTGAGTGGCAAGAAATTTGTGAAAGGGAGTGAAAGAAGTCTTATTGAAAAGAATATTTATTCACATTCACACTTTATGCCTGAACATTTCAGATATATAAAAATAGCGGATGGTTGTAATCACCGCTGTTCATTCTGTATGATACCCTCTATAAAGGGGAGATATCATTCAAAACCTTTAGAAGATATTATTGCAGAAGTAAAATCACTTCCCAAATCTGTAAAAGAAATCATCCTTATTGCTCAGGATACTACAAAATATGGAGAAGATCTATATGGTAAATCTATGCTGATAGAACTTTTAAAAAGAGTTGATGAAATTTTCGATGGTTGGATAAGGGTTATGTATCTATACCCTTCTAAGATAATTAAAAAAGTCGTGGACCTTATATCATCCTCAGAACACATCGTTCCCTATCTTGATATACCATTTCAGCATGTCTCTGACAGGGTATTGAAGGATATGAAAAGGGGATACAGGAAAAAAGAGATTATAGATCTTCTTGACTATATAAGATCCTCGGGTAAATTTGCAGTAAGGACCACATTTATTGTTGGATTCCCTTCAGAAAAGAAAGAGGATTTTCGAGAGCTCCTTAATTTTTTGGAAAGTTATAGGGTTGAGAGAATAGGGGTTTTCAAATACTCTCGAGAAAAGGGATCTCACGCCTTTAGCCTTGGAAACGTTAACAGTAAAATAAAGGAAAAGAGGATGGTTGAATTAATGAATTTATTTGGTAGAATTTCTAATGAAATAAATCAAGAATTTATTGGAGAAAATATTAAGGTGCTTGTTGATGGGAGAGATAATGGTGAATTTTTTGGTAGAACGATATATGACGCACCAGAAATTGATAACTTGGTATGGTTAGAGGGGAGGTATGAAACAGGAAAATTTTATAATGTCAGGATTGTTAATGCTATTGATTTTGAGCTCTTTGGAAACAGGGTGTAATAAAAGTATCAAAAGAAATGAAGTGCACTATAGAGCTGAACCGACAATGCATATAGCTACAAGGGACACACTTGCCTTTTATCTTACAAAATACTTTTCACATAGTGAACCCTCAAACCCAGAAAAATTTGTGGTAAATTCAGGCTTTATGAGAAAAGTAGATGGGAAATTTTTTGGCAATGACACCTTAAAGAGATATAAATTCACTATTGTATTAACAAGAATTATATTTGCTTTGAAACTTGAAACATATTATGAGGATATTTCCTTACCTCGAGATATCGACACCATCAGCTATTATTATTATACCGCTAAATTAGTAATGGGACTTCATTTATTAAAACCTGTTGGTGGATTGTTTATGCCTGAAAGGATTGTAACCTCGGAAGAAGTTGAAGAAGCAGTGAAAAAGATTAGGGGATACTATGAAATGGATAGTAAAGAATAACAGAGTAATCATTCCCTCTGAGGAATTGAATATTCACCCCGCTGTGTATACACTTCTTCACTCAAGGGGACTAAAGGATGAAGAAATTGTCGAGTTTCTGAATCCTGATTATAAAAAACTCTATTCTCCTTTTCTTTTTCAGGATATGGAGAAAATATTAGAAAAAATTATGTATTCAATTAAAAAAGGGGAGAGGATTCTTATATACGGTGATTATGATGTCGATGGAACAACCAGTGTAGCGCTTCTTTACTCTCTGTTTAAAAGATTGCGTGCAAAAGTAGATTACTACATCCCCCATAGGTTAAAGGAAGGTTATGGGCTGTCAAAAGAAGGAATTGATTATGCAATTAGTAATAGTGTAAAATTGATAATAACCGTTGATTGCGGTATTTCTGCTCTTGGTGAAATAGAGTATGCAAAAAAGAATGGAATTGATGTGATAGTAACCGATCATCATGAGCCTGGCTCAACCATTCCTTCTGCTTTTGCTATATTGGACCCGAAGCTCGATACAAATTATCCATTTAGAGAGCTGGCGGGTGTTGGTGTTGCCTTCAAACTTGCATTGGCACTTTCCCATATAAATAATCTTCCTGTAGAGAAGCTTAAATGGGATCTTGACCTTGTAGCATTAGGCACAATTGCTGATGTGGTTCCTCTTTATGGAGAGAATAGGATACTTTCTCATTTTGGGCTTAAAGTTCTTAACAGGATGAGAAGACCAGGATTAAGAGCACTTGCAAAAGTTGCAGGTGTTACCCAGCCTTTTACCTCATACCACGTTGGTTTCATCTTTGGTCCCCGAATTAATGCCATTGGTAGACTCCGCCAGGCAAAGGAAGTGGTTACATTTTTAACCTCCTATGATGAAAATGAAGTAAAACAGATTGCTGAGAAACTTCATACATTAAACGAAGAGAGGAAAAAAATAGAAAAGGATATCCTTTTAGAAGCATTGGAGACCGCGGATAAAATAGATAAAAGTAAGTATTGGGGACTTGTTCTTTCAAGTGAAGGTTGGCATGAAGGTGTGATAGGTATAGTTGCCTCAAGGGTGGTGGAAAAATATAATAGGCCCACCATAATAATTTCTTTTGATGAGGAGATAGGAAAGGGTTCCGGGAGGTCAATACCTGAATTTCACCTTTACGAAGGCCTCAAAGAATGCGCTGAGTTCCTTGTAGAATTTGGTGGACACAGAGAAGCCGCAGGTTTAATAATAAAAAAAGAAAACCTGGATAAGTTTACAGAGAAATTTAATGACGTTGTTAAGTTTCATATAAAGGAGGAGGATATAGAAAAGAAATTTTACATAGATTTAGAAATAGATTTTGATATTATTAATAAGAACCTTGTTGAGGGTATGAGGAAACTTATGCCATTTGGTCCATCGAATACGAAGCCAGTGTTTATAGTAAGGAATGTAGAAGTTGTTGGTTATCCTGACAATTTTAGCGGTGAACATATAAAATTTAAGATAAGAAAAGGTAAGAAGCATATTCAGGTTATAGGTTTTAATTCAGTCAAATCTCTTGAAGTTTTGAAAAATCGGCCTACAATTGATTTAGTATTTTATCCTGAAATCGATAAATTTAGGAATGATTTGATGTTGCGAATGCTAAATTTTAAAATTGGAGGAGAAAATGTGGAAGAGAATTAAAGATGGAAATAAAATATGGTATGAACTTCAATTCAATAGCAAGGCCAAAATAATCCAGGGGACAAAATATTATAATCCCTTAGAAGAAATCAAAAAGTACAGAAAAATTGGACTTACCCAGATACATTCAGCTGTAATTCAAAATGCCGTTGAAGGGGTTGAACTTGTGGGTGATGGAATTTACACAGAAGAAAAAAATGTTATGATATATATTAAAACGTCCGATTGCCTTCCTATAATATTTTATAATCCAGAAAAACACATAATTGCCCTTTTACACTCTGGATGGAAAGGTACATTAATGAGAATTGTAAGAAAATTTATATTAAAGATGAAATTTGAAAAAAATATTTTGCCTTCAGAATGGATTATAGCATTTGGTCCATCCATAGATTGGGAAAATTATCCCGTAGGTGAAGAGATAGAGCGTATGTTTAGCATTGAAGGGATCCCTGGCATAGTAAGGAAAAGAGATCAGTTTTACCTTGACCTTATTTCTTCAAGTGTAAGTCAATTAGATGAGTTCGGAATAGCGCCTCTTTTTCTCTTCCCAGAAGAAACATACAAAAGTGACATTTTTTTCTCGCGTAGAAGAGGAGATATGGAAAATCAGATTACTGCAGGAGTGATGATATGAAAGTTCTAATAATTGGCGCAGGAGGCAGAGAAAGTTGTCTCGGTTGGAAACTGAGGCAGAATTCACAAATTCCCAAATTGTATTTTTCTCCAGGTAATGGAGGGACGACAGAAATAGGAGAAAATATATCTGTTGAAACGGACAGCGAACTTATAAATTTTATTGAAGAACACAATATAGATTTTACTATCGTTGGACCTGAAGCCTCTTTGATTGATGGTATTGTTGATAAGTTTCATCAGCATAAATTAAAGATTTTTGGCCCAACAAAAGAGGGAGCAAAACTAGAGGGAGAGAAGGCATTTGCAAAGGATTTTATGAAAAGATTTAATATTCCGACTGCAGATTATGAGAGTTTTGATGATTTTCATTCTGCAGTAAGATTTATTGAGGGGCATCCTTCCCCATTAGTAATTAAAGCCTCAGGACCGGCTGCAGGCAAGGGTTCTATTAAATGCTTAACAAAAGAAGACGCTATAAAGACAGTCGAGAATATGATGCTCAAAAAAGTTTTTGGCAAAGCAGGCGAAGTGATTGTTATAGAGGAATTTCTAGAAGGGGAGGAATCTTCTATCATTGGGCTTATCTCCGGTAATTCTTACAGGCTTTTTCTCCCATCACAGGATCATAAACAGATATTTGATGGCGATAAGGGACCAAATACAGGCGGTATGGGTGCATATGCCCCTGTACCTCTTATTAATTTTGAGCTAAGACAAGAAGCAGAAATAAAGGTGTTTAAAAGAACAATTGCTGGTTTACTGAAGGAGGGATTAGACTTTAGAGGCGTGTTGTATGCAGGGATTATGGTGACCAAAAAGGGAATCAAGGTGCTTGAATTTAATGTGAGATTTGGTGATCCTGAAACACAGGCAATCCTCCCGATTATGAAGTCTGATTTACTTCCCCTTTTGCTTTCTGTTTCTGAGGGCAATGAAATTCCAGAGATTTTATGGGAGGAAAAATACGCCCTTTGTGTTGTGCTTGCAAGTAAGGGATACCCTGGTCATTATGAGAAGGGCAAATTAATTTCATTTAAAAAGAAACCATCACTTATTTTTCACGCTGGCACAAAAAAAGAAAAGGGCAAATTTTATACAAATGGTGGCAGGGTTCTTAATATTGTAGGACGGGGAAAAACATTAATTGAGGCAAAAGAAATGGCATATAGAGAAATTGAGAATGTTCATTTTGATGGTATGTACTTTAGAACAGATATTGGAGATAAGGGGATTAAAAGGTTATAAGTCTTGTTATATGAAAAGAATTCCTAATTACCTATTGATTTTTTGCAGTTTTTTGATATGATAACAAAAAAGGGAGGTGAGTATGCGTAGAATGGCACTTTTGATTGTTGTTCTTTTTACATTGCCTATTTTTGCACAGGAAAATACCGAGGCTAAATCATTTGAATTCTTTGGTGGCATTGGTGCAGATTATATGTCAGATACCCTATGGTTTAATTTAACACTTCAGCCTGAACTGGGATTAGGCCCAATTGGTTTTGGTCTTGATATTCCACTAAGGGTAAGTAGCAAGGGAAGATTTCGCTCAGAAGACTGGGATTCCCCTACTGATATTTTTGGTAAAATAAGGTATTTAAGGGTTGGATATGTGAATAGTCCACTTTATTTAAAAGTTGGTGTACTTGATCATACAGTTGTTGGGGATGGATTCATAATGGATAATTATTCAAATACGTTGGATGAAAATGCTAGAAAGTCAGGTGTAATCCTTGCATCCGATCTGGGAAAATTTGGAGGTAAAATATTATACTCCAATTTAGCCAAACCTGAAATTGTTGGCACGAGAGTATTCATAAGGCCCATAAGATTTATTGCTCCTATACCCATTCTTGGTAATTTGGAGACAGGAGTTTCATATATTGCCGATTTAAATCCAGATAACAATGACACTACTAATGGTTCACTTGGATTTACAGGATTTGACATTGGTTTGCCTATCATAAGTACCGGGATGTTATCTATCAGATTCTATGCTGATTATGCAAAGATAACAAACTATGGTAGTGGGTTTGGGGCGGGAGGAAGGGTTGATTTTAACTTTATTATGAATATATTGAGACTCTCTGCAAAGTTTGAAAAAAGAATACTTTCAGATCAATTTATACCTTCTTATTTTGATCCACTTTATGAAGCCCAAAAAGCTGGGAAGGAAGCAATACTTTCTTCTTATTACGGTAATTTTGATGGCTATTATGGGGAGTTAACTGCCACTGCCTTTGGGAGGTTAACACTTGGGGGTAATTATCAATATTATCACAATATGGCTAATAGCGGTAAGATACACTTAATCCTCGATGGGACAAAATTCATTGAAGATATGCCTGTCTTAATAATGTATGATAAGACTGGTATTGAAAATATTAAAAATGTATTCAATACTGACGAAAATACAGTATATACCGTTAGTGTCTCTAAAAAAATATTTTTGAGGCTTTATGGGACAGTAACACTACAGAGAAAATTCCAGTATAACGAAACTGAAAATACCTATGACCCACTTAATAAATATTCTTTTATGCTGGGGGTTAAGTTATAAGGAAAAGACTTTTTCCAGATGATAGCTTTGAGAAAGAGGAGGAGGGATTTCCTCCTCTTTCTCAAAGGGTAAGACCGAAATCCCTTGAGAATTTTGTAGGTCAGGAACACCTTGTTGGTCCTGGTAAACCCCTTAGATTAGCCATAGAGAAGGGTGAGGTGCCATCTATGATATTTTGGGGCCCCCCGGGTTCAGGTAAAACAACACTCGCAAATATTATCGCAAATTCTGTAAATGCGAATTTCGAACACCTGAGTGCCGTTCTCTCAGGGGTGAAAGATGTAAGGCTGGTTATTACAAAGGCGAAAAGATTGATAAGATCGGAAAATAAAAAAACAATACTTTTCATTGATGAAATACACAGGTTTAATAAGGCACAACAGGATGCTTTTTTACCATACATAGAACAAGGTATTATTACATTGATTGGGGCAACAACAGAAAATCCCTCCTTTGAAGTTATCAGACCATTACTATCAAGGGTTAGAATTTACATTCTCTATCCGTTAACACCCGAAGAAATCGAAAAAATAATAAGGGATGCCATTAAGAGAGATAAAATAATTAATGAGTATAAACCAATTATTAAAGAAAAAACCATAAGATTTCTTGCCAACATATCTGGAGGAGACGCGCGAGTTGCTCTGGATACACTTGAAATTGGAGTAAAGAATGCCGGTAAAGGTAAAGAGGTAACAGAAAATCTTATTATCGATATATTACAAAAGAGGGTTCCATTCGATAAGAAGGGGGAAGAACATTACAATCTTATTTCTGCATTTATTAAGTCCATCAGGGGAAGTGATCCCGACGCCGCACTCTACTATCTTGTAAGAATGATTGAAGGTGGAGAAGACCCGTTATTTATCGCGAGAAGACTCACAATTCTTGCATCGGAAGATATTGGCAATGCAGATCCACAAGCTCTTCTTGTTGCTGTTGCTGCAAAAGAAGCACTTAATTTTATTGGCCTTCCAGAAGGATTCCTTCCACTTTCACAAGCTACTATATACCTTGCCACTGCCCCTAAAAGTAACTCTGCATATATGGCATACAAAAATGCCTTGAAAACATTTAAAGAGTTTCCTGATCTTACGATTCCCCTCCATCTTAGGAATGCCCCTACAGAGCTTATGGAGAAATTGGGGTATGGTAAGGGATATAAATATCCCCATAATTTCCCCTTTGGTATAGTAGAACAACAATATCTTCCAGAAAAGATAAAAAACAGGAAATTCTATTTTCCTAAAGAAATCGGTTATGAAAGAACAATTAAAAAGTATCTTGAGTATATCAGAAAGGTTTTGAATAAAAATGGGAAAAAAGGGTAAATAGTATGATGAGTGATACGGAGTTACTTGAAGAAGTGAAGAGAGGAAAAATAAAAAAATATGGAGAAATTGTGGAAAGATATATGAAACAGGCATACAGTGTTGCATTGTATTTTACAGGGGATACCCATCTTGCCTGGGATGTGTCACAAGAGGCGTTTTTGCGTGTTTTGAAAAGTATTAAAAAATTTGACACTTCAAGACCATTTTTTCCATACCTTTATTCGGTTATAAAAAATCTTGTTACATCGATGCGAAGAAAAAGAGAAGATTATTTTGAAGATATAGTGGTTCTTGTAGATGATGATCCACAAAAAGCTCTTGAGAAAATGGAGGAAATCGAGTCATTAAAAAGGGCTATAGACACCTTAGATAAAAAAGATAGAGAGATCATATTTCTGAGACATTTTTCAAATATGAGTTATAAGGAAATTTCTGAACTTCTTAATATTCCCATTGGTTCTGTGATGTCCAGATTGTACTATGCGAGGAAAAAACTTATGGAAAAGATGAAAAATGAATAGAAAGGAAGAATTAATCGTACTATACATTGACGGGAAACTTAAAGGGGAACAACTTGAGGAATTTGAAAAACTCCTCAGGGAAAAGCCCGAATTATATAGAGAAGTTGAAGAACAAAAAAAATTGAAGGAGGTGATGGATATGATAGTTCTAAAAAATCCCGACAGGGCATGGGAGGAATACTGGAAGAGCCTTTATAACAGGATTGAAAGAGGCATTGGATGGATCTTTTTTTCGATAGGTGCTATCATACTCCTCACATATGGTATTATTGAATGGATACAGGCTGTGCTAAAGGATGTCGAGTTACCTATGTTTGCAAAGATTGGCTTATTTGTTTTTGTTTTTGGCTTCGTGGTACTTCTTATTTCTATATTAAGAGAGAGGATATTTGTTTCAAGGAGAGATAAATATTCAAAGGAGGTTCATAAATGATCATTGTAACGTCCCAGGATGTACCAGGATATAAGATTAGAAAGGTCTTTGGACTTGTAAAAGGGAATACCGTTAGGGCAAGGCATGTGGGGAAGGATATTCTTGCAGGATTAAGGAATATTGTCGGAGGAGAAGTAGTAGAATATACAAAGATGCTTGCAGAATCAAGGGAACAATCAATCGATAGAATGATTGAGAGCGCTGAGAAAATGGGGGCAAATGCCATTATCGGTGTCCGGTTTATGACATCATCTATTATGCAGGGTGCAGCAGAACTCCTGGCATATGGAACTGCAGTGTATATAGAAAAGATATAGGGCGAAGGGGTTATTCTCCTGCAACTTTTGGTCCAGAAGATGTCCCAATTCGTTCGGCTCCTGCCCTTATCAATTGGAGTGCAAGTTCTTTTTCCCTTATACCGCCTGCTGCCTTTATAGGTATTTTAACTGCTTTTTTTATTAATTCTACGTCCCTCACCTTTACGGGACCATTCCTTCCGGTTCCAGTTTTTACAAAATTTGCACCGGACTCTTCTACGAGTAGTGCTGCCTTAACTATTTCTTCTTCTGATAATAGGGGAGTTTCAATGATAACCTTAAGTTTTATCAGGGGTCTTATGGCATTTTTTACCATTTTTATATCCTGAACTACATTGTCATAATCCTTTGATTTAAAGGCACCAATATTCATTACCATGTCTACCTCGTCTGCGCCATCAAGGACTGCGAGTCTTGCCTCCTGAGTTTTCACCTCTGGTCTATGGACTCCGTCTGGAAAACCACACACTGCAACAAGCTTAACATTTGTATTTCTTAAGAGCGTATGTGCAAATTTTACCCAGTAAGGCTGAACACAAACCCCAAAAAATCCATAAAATTTTGCTTCATCACATAAGATTTTTATATCTTCTTTAGTTGCTTCGGGGTTTAACAGGGTGTGTTCAATTCTGGAGGCTACCGAATTATTAATATTGATATCTCCATTTATTCCTGTATGGTTTATTATTTCCTTTATTATATATTCCCTATCAATCATCTATCCTCCTTTTACGATGCCCCTTTTACTCGTTTTGATAAAATCGATTATCAATCTTATATCCTCATTCATAGGCATCTGGTTTTCTATCTTTTCTATAGCCTGGTGGGTATTCAAATTAGATCTAAATAGTATTCTGAAGGTGTCCTTAATTATTTCTCTTCTCTCCTGAGAAAAATTATTTCTTCTTAGGCCTACTGTATTAACACTGACTATTCTTAAAGGTTCGCCTGCTGCTAAAGCAAAAGGAATCACATCTTTAATTACTCTATACCCACCTCCCACTATAGCATAGGCACCAACTCGTGTAAATTGATGAAGGGCGACATATGCACTTAGATAGGCATAACTTCCAACTTCTGCATATCCACCAAGAGTAGCCCCATTAACTATTATAGTACTATTACCAACTTTAGCGTTGTGACCTATATGGGAATATGTCATTATATAGTTTTTATCCCCTATTTTAGTTTTTTTTCCTTCACCTACTGCCCTATGGATTGTTACAAATTCTCTTATCTCATTTCCATTGCCTATTTCTACCTCTGTATCTTCTTCCCGATAACTTTTATCTTGTGGTTCCTCTCCGATAATAACGTAAGGAAAAATTTTGTTGTTTTTTCCAATAATTGTTCCCTTTCTTATTACAACCCCATTCATTACAACAGTCCCTTTTTCTATTCTTACGCCCTTTTCAATGATGCAGAATGGACCAATTTCCACATCCTTATCTATATTTGATTCCTTGCTAACTATGGCAGTAGGGTGGATCATTCTCTATCTACGATTACAGCAGTAAATTCCCCTTCAGCAACTATTTCATCGTTTACGTAACTTTTTCCCGACATAACACAGAGATTACCTTTAAATCTTAAAAGCTGTAACTTGTGGATAAGCGTATCACCAGGTTTTACAGGTTTTCTGAATCTCACTTTGTCAATTTTCCCAAAATAAACAAGTTTATTTTCTGGCTTTTTAACTCTCTTCAACAGGAGAAAGCCACCTGTCTGAGCCATAGATTCTACTATAAGAACACCAGGCATAACAGGTGCACCAGGAAAATGCCCCTGGAATTGGGGTTCATTGAAGGTTACATTCTTAACGCCAACGACTTCATTCTCAGTGAGGGAAATAATCCTATCAACAAGTAAAAATGGATATCTGTGCGGCAAGATCTTCATTATGTCTTCAATAGTATATTTTGTTTCCATAGTGCCTCCTTTTTGGGTCAGGTCTCTTTTTTCTCATTAACAGACCTATTTGAGAGCATTTTTAAAAATTTATGATGCAGGTTGTGGCCACCTCTAAGTATAATAAATTTACCCTTTATATTAACAGATAGCAGTGAAAGATCCCCAATAAAATCAAGAATCTTATGTCTGACTACCTCACTTTCAAACCTTGGGGTGTTCACGGGTCCATTTTTGTCATAGTAAAGAACATTTGTCAAATCTGCTCCTTTTATCAATCCCTTATTTTTAAGCTCAGAAACCCATTCTTCCAGGCCAAAGGTTCTTGCTGGTGCAATCTCTTCCCCATAGTTTTTATCTTCAGTATATGAAAATTCCTGGAGAAAAAGGAATTTATATGGAAATGAAACTACGGCATAAATAGATAATTTATCGAATTGAGTTGCAGAAATATATTTTCCGGGGCCTTCAAGGGCTGATAATGCTTTTATTTGGAAGAAAACCTTGTCTTTTTTCAATTCTTCAAAACCGACATTTTTCAGTCCATTATAGAAGGGTAGAGAAGAGCCATCCATAATGGGAATTTCAGGCCCGTCTGTTTCTATGAGACAATGATCAATACCTGCTCCAAATATAGCAGAAAGCAGATGTTCTACTGTCATTATTGTTTCGCCGTCTTTATAAAGGATTGTGGAGTTGTTCGATTCAGTGACATTATTCAAATTTGCTTCAATTTCTAAACCGTTCTTTAAAAACCTTATTCCTCCCTTATTCTGTGGATAGAGGATAATTGAGGTTATTTCGCCTGTATGGATTCCTTTACCTTTAAATTTTATTTTTTTCTTTAGTGTTCTTTCTTTCACTTTAAGAACTCTTTAATCCTTTTTGCTATTTGATCCACAGAAAGACCTATTGATTCATATAGGAGTTCTGTATTTCCATGCTCAATAAATCTATCAGGTATACCCAGCCTGAGGACATCCTTTTTTAGTTTATTGTTTGATAAAAATTCCAATATGGCGCTCCCAAAACCACCTGTTAGTACATTATCCTCTATGGTAACGATGTATTTATATTTATTAGAAATTTCCAAAAGTATCTTTTCGTCAAGGGGTTTTACAAACCTTGCATTTATAACGGTAGCTTTAATACCCTTTAGCAGATTTGCTACTTTAAGCGCCCTATATACCATTTTACCAACAGCAAGGATAGCAAGATCATCTCCTCTCTTTAGTACTTCCCAGGTTCCTATTTCAATAGGGTTTATGGGTTCGGTCATCGCAACTCCATATCCGCTCCCCCTTGGATATCTGAAGGCTATAGGACCATCTTTGTATAGAATTGCTGTGAGTATCATTCTCCTCAATTCATCTTCATCCTTTGGAGCCATAACAACCATATTTGGTATCATACGGAGATAGGTGAGGTCAAATGCACCATGATGGGTGGCACCATCTCCACTTACGAGCCCCCCCCTGTCAAGGGCAAAAATAACTGGTAGATTTTGAAGTGCAACATCATGGATGATTTGGTCGAGCGCCCTTTGTAAAAATGTTGAATATATGCCACAAACAGGGCGTTTATCATTTGTTGATAAGCCCGCTGCAAAAGTAACGGCATGTTGCTCTGCAATACCAACATCAAAAAATCGTTCAGGTATTTCAGCCCGAAATATATCTAAACCAGTACCTTCTGGCATTGCAGCAGTAATGGCTACGATAGATTTATATTTTTTTGCAAGATCTGTAAGTGTCCTTCCAAAAACCTTGCTATAACTTGGTGGTCCACTTTTCTTTTTTGGCAAACCTGTCATAATATCATACGGTCCCAATCCGTGGAAAAGTGTTGGATCTTTCTCAGCAGGGGGATAGCCTTTACCTTTTGTTGTAATGACGTGCAAAAGAAGAGGTCCTTTTAGATTTTTCAATCGTGCCAGGGTATTGGTTAATTCTTGAAGATTATGGCCGTCAACAGGACCAAAATAACGAATTCCTAATTCTTCGAATAATAGGTTAGGAACAACGAGGCTTTTCAGGCCCTCCCTTAGTTTTCTGGCAGAAAGACGTGCCTTTGCACTAATAGAACTTGGTAATCTTCCCAGAAGATCATATATATCATCTTTTAATTTATTATATATAGGCGCTGACTGCAACCTCAGGAGATAATTTTTCATACCACCAACATTTGGGGAAATAGACATTTTGTTATCATTTAAGATGATAATTATATCCTTTTGAAAGTGACCTGCTTGATTTAATCCCTCCATAGCCATTCCACCTGTTAAGGCACCATCTCCAACTACAGCAATGACTTTATAGTTTTCTCCTGAAAGATCTCTTGCAATTGCAAGACCCAATGCAGAAGATATGGCGGTACTTGCATGACCAGCACCAAATGTATCAAATATACTTTCATCTCTTTTTAAAAATCCACTTATTCCTCCAAATTGCCGCAAGGTATGCAGGGCTTTTTTTCTTCCTGTTATAATTTTATGTGCATATGCCTGATGCCCTACATCCCAGATCACCTTATCCACTGGGAGATCAAATACATATGCAATAGCAATGGCAATATCTACTGCTCCAAGATTGGGTGCTACATGTCCTCCTGTTCTTGATGTTGTTTTGATGATGAGATCCCTTATTTCTTTTGCCAATATGCTTAATTTATCGATACTCAGATTTTTTACATCCTTCGGAAAATCTACATTTTCTATTATCATTTTCACCTCATCTGTAAAAGGCAAAAGCTATTACGATGCCAAGCATACTACCAAGGATGACCTCGGTAGGTGTATGCCCAAGCAATTCCTTCAATTTGTTGTCACTTATTGGTTTATGACTATAAAGATCATCCATAATATCATTTAGAATCTTTGCTTGTTGGCCAGCGGATCTTCTTACTCCCGCTGCTTCATACATTATAAATGTGGTAATAAACAAAATAATTGCAAATGAAGTAGAAGTGACACCATTTCTTAATGCAACAAGTGTGGCAAGTGTTGACGAAGCAGAAGAGTGGGAACTGGGCATTCCTCCTGTTTCTACAAATCTCGTAAAATTTATTTTCTTATGTACAATGTAATAATTTAATACCTTTATTACCTGGGTGAAAATAATACTAATTATTGTAACAATGATCAGATTATAATTATGATAAACGTCCATCAATACATCCTTTCCATCAGGAATTGAGCAGTCATTATTAATGGAGAACTTTCTCCCTGTAAAGCAGAAAATTCTTTAATAGCAAGATCCGTATACTTCTCAACCCTTCTTTTTGACCCTTCTATTCCATATACCTGGGGATATGTAATCTTATTTTCATCAGTTCGTAAATTTTTGCCCACGATTTTCTCGTCACCTACAACATCAAGAACATCGTCCAGAATCTGAAATGCCATTCCAAGTGCGAGTCCTCCATTTCTAAGATGATGTCTGTTGGAGCTACTTGTATTCGCAAGTATGCCTCCTATTTCACAGGAAGCAGATATAAAAATTGCAGTTTTATGGGAATGGATATATCGTAGAATTTTGGGGAGGGCTTTTTTCCTCTGCATTGCCATTTCTATGTCAACCACCTGTCCACCCACTATGCCTGTATCGCTGATTGCATTTGTCAAAACCCTTTCTGCCTGATTTAATGTTTCAGGTTGAATATCGGAATGTGCAATAGTATAAAAAGCCCTTGAAAATAAAGCATCCCCTGCAAGAATAGCCACCGCTTCTCCAAAAACCTTATGAAGTGTGGGTTTACCTCTTCTTAAATCATCATTGTCCATACTTGGTAAATCATCATGAATAAGAGAGTAGGTGTGAATCATTTCCAGTGCACAGGCTATACCCATTATTTTCTCTCTGCTTTGTCCTCCACAAGCATCGTATGAAAGGATAAGAAGAATAGGTCTTATCCTTTTTCCTCCAGCAAAAATACTGTATCTCATTGCCTGGTAAATAATAGAAGGGAATGAAGATTTTTCAGGCAGGAATTGATCAAGGTACTTATCTACCACCTTTTTCAATTCCTTAAGGAGTTTCATTCCCCTCCTCTTCAAGATGAAACTCACCTTCAGAATCCTTAAGAAGGATTTTCACTTTTTTTTCAGCTTCATTCAATTTTTCCTTGAGTTTCTTGAGTATCTTTGTTCCCTCTTCAAAAAGAGATATAGAATCATCAAGGGAGGTTTCTTCATTCTCAAGTTGCTTAACAATTTCCTCAAGTCTCTTAAGTTCTTCTTCAAATTTCATAAAAAAAGAATAATATAAAAAAGAATAATGTCAACATAATAAAAACCCCTGCAGTGCAGGGGTTTTTAAATTACTTCTTAGTAGTCTTTTTTGTTTTCTTTTTTGCTGTACTCTTTTTTGCTGTTGTCTTCTTTTTGGTTGTTGTCTTTTTGGGCTTTTTCTTCGTAGTAGTCTTTTTTGCCTTTTTCTTTGGTGCTATTTTGGTGACCCTCCTTTTGGTTTTTGTTTTTTCCGTTTTCTCTATCTTTTCTGGTTTAACAGTAACTTCTTCTGCTTCAAATAATTCTTCTTTCTTTTCGAGAAGGTTTTTATCATCTTTCAATTTAACCAGAATAGTGTAGATAATAGTTTGTCCAGCTGAAACTATTGCTGCACCATATGCAAGAATAGCGAATGCAATTCCATAAAAAGAGAGACCAACCAAAAATCCACCAAAGGAAGTAGCAGCTCCTGGATATACTTTTGGCATCCCTGCACTTATAAATTTAGCAGGGGCAACGATTGATGGGAACCATTTCAAAAGCCATGTGGGAGCAAAAGGTAAATATAGATACCATTTTCCATTTTGCCACATAATATTCCACCAGTTCCTAGGGCCCTGCCAGATACCAACTGCCCAGAAGCTTAACCTGAGTGTATATTTTATAAGAATAGCAAATACTAACATTGCAAGAAATGCACAGAGCATAAGAATAAATTCCCATAGGAAGAATCTCCATGTCTGATCGTTAAGAACACTAAAGCCTTCAAAGAGGGTATCAAAAGTATCACTTTCTGTTGTTGAAACAATAGCAGGTGCTATTAGGAGTATGACACCTAAAACAATCGTCAGATATACAACGAAAAAGGCACCAGCAAATGTTGGTAGTGCGATGATACCGACAATTATTTGCCCAAAGGTTGGAATTCTTCCGACGAGACCAATCAACATACCAACAAATATCAGAATTGCTATGAAAATTGACAGATATATGGGGGAAAGAAAAGTGCCCTTCCAGTTTTTATAAGCAAATTTCCATGCTTCTTTTGTTTCAAAAAATTCGTCACCCTTAAGTTGCTCAAAGGTAATTTTTGAGATTGCAGTGAAAGTCACCATATAATAAAAGAGGGCAAATAGGGCACCAACTATCCACAAAATCCATCCGTACCATGTAAGATGAGCGTTTAAAAAGGGAAATGGAATGTATCGATACGTTTGCCAGATATTCTTTATACCCCAGCCACTTACAAGAAAAGCTAAATACGAGAATATGGCATAAAGAATTACAGCATAAAAAATGCCCCTAAAGGCAACCCAGATTTTTTTGGGTGAAAAACCTAATCTAACAGACCTAAAAACGTCCTTATAAGTAAAGTCAAGTGTCACATTACACCTCCTTTATTTTTTTTAACTATATACATTCCTAAAGCTTTGTCAAGAAAAAACTTGACAAAATATATTAAAGTTTTATTTTATTCAAAACAGGAGGAAAGATGGCAAGAGAACTAATAAAGGAGATAAAAGAAGCAGAAAAAGAAGCAGAAAAAATTATAAACAATGCAAGGATAGAATCATCACAAATTATTGCTAATGCAGAAAAAAAGGCGAAAAAAATTATACAGGATGCTGAAGAAAGTGTAGAAAAAAATATAAAAGAAGCAATTGAAAAAGGAGAGAAAGAAGGAAAGCGGGCTACCGAAAAGATGGAAAAACAACTCGAAGATAAAATAAAGATTATAGATAACAATACTAAGTTAAAAATCCAAGAGGCAAAAGAAATTATCCTTTCGGAAATAGATAACCTATGAGCGTAGCCCCTGTAACGAAGATCTCGATTCTTTTATATAAAGAAACTAAGGATAAATTTTTGGAAGACCTTCAAAATGAGGGTGCCCTACATATATCAAATATGAAGGAATCACCCTTTGCAGAGGAATTCCCTGAACTCGTTCCAGATGAGGATTATGTCGATAGTGATTTAGAGTCACTGGTAAAAACTCTTGAATCTGCTATTGAATTCCTTGAACCGGTTGATCCAGATAAAAGCCCCCTATCCGGTTTTATTGAATTAAAGATAGTTGTTCCTCCCTCTAAATATGCAGAGACGGTATCAAGTTTCAAAAGAGAAGAATTGGATGAAATAATTAATATTAAGGATGAAATAATTGATACGAAGAATGCTATTGAATCTACTACAAATGAAATAGAAAAAATTAAAGTATGGGAAAATCTTGAGACAAAGGTAGAAGATTTAGGCAGATTTGAGAAATATATTTCTGAGTTGATAGTGTTCAATTATGTAGAAGAGGATACATTGATAAAACTATTCGATGACCTGCCCGTAGATTATCAGATAGTATTTGTTGAAACCTCAAAAATAGGATGTCATATTGTATATTTGAATGAAGACGAAAAAGAAATTACAGATGCATTTTCAACACTTGATTTTGAAGTAGTTGATTTGCCAATTAAACGTGGTTTGGTTAGTGAGAATATCTCATCTCTTCGGTCAAAAGAGGAGAAACTTAAAGGAAGGCTTGGCCTTCTACATAAGAGCTATGAGGAAAAGGGCAATTTGAGGAAAAGGTTTTTGGTTCTATATGATTATTTCAATACCCTATTACAGAGGAAAAAATTACCTGAAAATTTCCTTAAGAGTAACTATGTCTTTATTATTAACGGGTGGATAGAAGACGAACATAAAAAGGCATTTGAAGAATTTCTTAATAAGTTTGATGATATAGATTATAAATGGGAGAAACCAGAAAAAAATGAATCCCCACCTATAAAATTAAAGAACCCTAAATTTGGGAGACCATTTGAGGTTATAACGGAACTATTCGGATTACCACGATACTTTGAAGTGGATCCTTCTACTTTTCTTTCTCCATTTTTTGCTATTATATTTGCATTCTGTCTGACAGATGCCGGCTATGGTTTATTGCTCATTGCCATAGGTTTTTATCTCTTAAAAAAGATTCCAGGAGGGGAAAGATTCCTCTGGGTATTAATCATAGGTGGTATAACAACTATATTTACAGGAGCAATTACGGGGGGGTGGTTTGGCGACATAGATAGTCTTATACCTGCACTGCATAATTTTAGATATCGTATGATGTTATTTGACCCATTTAAAAGTCCATTGGTATTCTTTGCCATCTCCATTATGATCGGGGTAATACAGATATTTTATGGTTGGACGATCGGTGGAATAGAGAAGTTTAGGAGAAGGATGTATTTATCTGCTCTTGGAAATGAATTTTCCTGGATATTCTTCTGGATATATATATTTTTAATAATCTTTATTTTGAAGAGATTCCATCTTGCTACTACCAAACTATTATTATTCTCTATACCTATTCTTTTCCCTATGTTTATGATTCTACTTTTTGGATGGCCAAGTAATACACTTGTAAAGACTATATTGAAGGGTTTTTATACCCTGTATAGTGGTTTCTTTGGATTTATTGGGGATGTTCTCTCCTACAGCAGAATTATGGCACTGGGTATGGTAACAGCAGGTATCGCTATGTCTGTAAATATTATTATTTCATTGATAAGGCCTATCCCAGTGCTCGGCGTTGTAATAGGTATATTTATATTTATTGGTGGGCATTTATTCAGTACCGCTATCAACGCTCTTGGTGCCTTTGTTCATACTTTGAGACTCCAATACGTTGAGTTTTTTACTAAGTTTTATGAGGGTGGAGGTGAAGCCTTTACTCCGTTTAAGAAATCAGAGAAGTATGTTATTGTGAGAGAAATAAAACAAAAAAAGGAGGTATAGGTGACCGGTTTTTGGATAGCAATGAGTGGGGCAGCAGTTGCTGCAATATTTGCTGGGTTCGGTTCCAGTGTTGGCATAGGATTTCCAGGAAGGGCAGCAGCAGGCGTCCTTTCGGAGGATCCAAATAAATTTGGAAAGTTGTTTCTTTTGGTTGCACTCCCCGGGACGCAGGGTTTTTATGGATTTATCGCAGCCATTTTGATTATCTTGAAATTGGGACTCTTGGGTACACCTCGTTTTGATCTTACTGTACTTGAAGGTGTAAGATTTCTTGTGGCAGGATTGCCTGTAGGATTTGGTGGATTGGTATCAGGCATATTCCAGGGTAAGGTTTGTGCCGCAGGTGTTGAGATGGGGGCGAAGAAGCCTGAGGCAACAATGAAGGCTGTTATATATGCAGCTATGATAGAAACTTATGCAATTCTTGGACTTCTTACAACGATATTCCTGATATTAAAGTTGTAGGTGAAAAATGGAAGGAAAGGTTTCAAAAAAAATTATCTCTGAGGCTGAAAAAGAAGCAAATAAGATTAAAGCAGATGCCAGAAGAGAAGCGGATAAAATGATTAAAGAGGCGAAAGAAAAGGCTGAAACCATCATTTCTGAAGGTAACAAAAAAGCGGAGAGTCTTCTTCAACAGGAAAAAGAAAGATTGATAGGTATTGAAAGGCTTGAAGAAAAAAAGAAAATTCTCCAAGAGAAGAGAGAAATATTTGAGAATGTTTTTGATGAGGCACTTGAAGAGTTCAAAAAGTGGGACAAGGATAGGTACGTTGGATTTATATCAAGATGGGTACTTAAAAATTTAGAAAAAGGAGATGAAACAGTACTTGTGGGTAAGCTACATCAGAAGGATGTGATTGATAAGTTAAATGAACTAAAGAGAGAAAAAAATTTGGGGTTCACAACATCAACAGAGAATTCCATTGAAGCAGGTTGTATAATTGAGTCAGGTAGAAAGAGAGTATTAATAACCCCGGATTCAATTAAAGAGGCACTTATGGAAATTCTGGATAGAAAAATTGTGAGGGTATTGTTTGGGCATGCTAACTAAATTACCAGAAAGCTACACAGAAAATACCAATTATTCATATGCCGTTGGTAGAGTTAGGGCACTTGAGACTAAGCTTCTTGATAGAGGAAAGATAGAGAGGCTTGTGAAAGCAGAGGATACACAGGAGATTTCACGTATTCTTACAGATAGTGATTATGCACATATCGTTTCGGATCTTACCAGTCGGGATATGTATAATAAAGCTTTACAATTATCAAGGGAAACCTCTTATAAGATAGTGGATGAGCTCATTATTGAGGAGAAAGTTAGGAATACAGTTCATATCCCATTTGATTATTTTAATCTTAAAGTTATGCTTAAGTCCAAGGTATTTGAAAGGGATTTCAGTGAGATTCTTTCCCCTCTGGGAATAATTCAAATTGATATGCTTAAAGATATTTTCCAGGGTGAAAGATACGATACCCTTCCAGGATTTATGACTCAGGCAATTTTTTCCACTGTTGAGGCATTTTATATAAACAAAGATCCCCAGATAATAGATTTTATGTTCGATTCTCTGTTAATGGCATATTTATCAGAAAATGGATATCCACCTTTTCTCAGAGACTATTATAAGATGAAAATTGATCTTGTTAATTTCAGGACCATACTAAGGGTAAAAATTGTCGGTGGCAAAAAGGAGATGATAAGGAATAGTTTGATAAAAGGTGGGTTTGTTGAATTTGAAACGATGATAGACCTTATAAATGAAAACCCGGAGAATATTCCCCAGAGATTTGTCAGGTGGATATATTTTGACTCCTTATCCGAAGGAATAAAATATATAGTCAATGAAAATAGTTTTGTGAAGTACGAGTATCTAATGGAAAAGTTTTTGCTCAACTATGTTTACAAGGCTAATCGCCTCGTGTTTGGCTCTGAGCCAATTGTAGGATATCTTTTGAAAAAGGAAAATGAAATAAAAAACCTTCGTGTCATACTTTCAGGTAAGTTTAACAGGATCCCTGAAGAAAAAATTATTGAAAGGGTAGTGATATGAAAGTAGCAGTATTCGGCGATAGAGAGATAGTTTTACCGTTTAAGGCACTGGGGCTGGATATTTATCCATATGAAGGTGGTAACCCTGAAGATACCTTAAACGAACTAATCCAAAAGGGATATATAATTATTTTTGTAACAGAGGATGTAGTAAACAAAATAAAGGACCAGAAGATACTATACCTTGTTGATGTAAATATCGTAACAATCCCTGGTCGTGGAAAGGGTGAAGGAACAGGTATGAAGAAAATAAGAGAGATAGTAAAAAAAGCAGTTGGGGTAGATTTAGGAGGAGAGAAATGAAAGAAGGTAGAATCATCAGGGTCTCGGGACCTCTGGTTGTTGCTAATAATATGACAGGTTCAAAAATGTACGATGTCGTATATGTAAGTGAAAAAAAGTTAATGGGTGAAATTATTGAATTAAAGGGGGATATAGCATCAATTCAGGTCTATGAAGAAACCAGCGGTGTTGGTGTGGGTGAGCCTGTTTTTCCAACAGGAGAACCACTTTCCGTAGAGTTGGGGCCCGGGTTGTTAGAATCTATCTATGATGGTGTTCAGAGACCATTGGATAGAATAAGAAAAATGACAGGTGATTTTATAACGCGCGGGATACATATTCCTGGATTGGAGAGAAAAAAGAAGTGGTACTTCAAACCCATTGCTAAGAAGGACAAAGTTGTGGTAGAGGGAGACATTCTTGGGGCTGTTCAGGAGACAACTTTAATCGAACATAAAGTACTTGTCCCACCTGGAATCTCAGGAAAATTAGTCTCAATTTCAGAGGGTGAGTTTACCATTGAAGAAACAATTGCAAAAGTTGAATCATCAGATGGTGTAAAAGAAATTAAGATGCTTCATAGATGGCCTGTTAGAATTCCAAGACCATATAAAAAGAAGCTTCCTCCCGAGATCCCGATGTTTACAGGTCAGAGAATAATAGATACCTTCTTTCCTGTCTCAAAGGGTGGAACTGCTTGTGTGCCGGGACCTTTTGGCTCGGGAAAGACCGTTATTCAGCATCAGCTTGCAAAATGGGCGGATGCAGAGGTTGTAATATATATTGGGTGTGGGGAGAGGGGTAATGAGATGACAGATGTATTGATAGAATTTCCAGAATTAAAGGATCCAAAAAGCGGTGAACCCTTGATGAAGAGAACAGTCCTTATTGCGAATACATCAAATATGCCTGTTGCCGCAAGGGAAGCGTCTGTTTATACAGGTATAACAATTGCTGAATATTTCAGGGATATGGGTTATTCAGTTGCTTTGATGGCTGACTCCACATCGAGATGGGCAGAGGCAATGAGAGAAATTTCTGGAAGGATGGAGGAGATGCCAGGTGAGGAAGGGTATCCTGCATACCTCGGAAGTAGAGTTGCCTCCTTTTATGAGAGGGCAGGTAGAGTGACCTGTCTTGGCTCAGATAACAGAGAGGGTTCTTTGAGCGTAATAGGTGCAGTCTCGCCTCCTGGTGGTGATCTTTCTGACCCTGTTGTTCAGGCAACCCTGAGGGTGGTGAAGGTGTTCTGGAGTCTTGAGGCAAAATTGGCATATGCAAGACATTTTCCTGCAATAAATTGGCTTACATCATATTCCCTCTATAATGAAAGTGTCAAGGATTATATGGAGAAGAAAGTCGATGAAAAATTCTATGAATATCAGGGTAAGGCAATGAGGATACTTGAAGAGGAGGCAGAACTTGAGGAAATAGTTAGACTTGTGGGGTTAGAGGCACTTTCCCAGGAGGAACAGCTTGTTCTCCTTGTTGCAAAGATAATAAGAGAAGACTTTCTTCATCAGAATTCATTCCATGAGATAGACACCTACACATCTATAAAGAAACAATTCTATATGCTCAATGTGATTCTAAATCTTTATGATAAGGCACTAAATGCAATAAAAAAAGGAGTGGATGTCGATTCAATTTCAAAGGTTCCTGCCATAGAGAAAATAGCAAGAATGAAATATGTGGAAGAGTCCGAAGCGGATAGCATAATAAAACTTAAGGATGAGATTGATAATAGTATGGATGAACTCGTAAAGGGGGTAAAAGTATGAGAGAAGAATTTAAGACAGTAATTAATATCTCGGGACCTTTAATGCTGGTTGAAGATATAGAGGGTGTAAAATTTGGCGAACTTGCTGAAGTTGTTTTACCTGATGGAACAATAAGAAACGGGCAGGTACTCGAAGTGAACAGAGATAAAGCACTTATTCAAATCTTTGAAGGCACACAGGGTGTTGATATTCCTACTACCTCAGTAAGGTTTAAAGGACGGGGAATAGAAATTTCCCTCTCTCCCGATATACTTGGTAGAATTTTTAATGGATTAGGAGATCCTATTGATGGTGGATCTAAAATACTCCCTGAAGAGAAGAGGGATATAAATGGGGCACCAATTAATCCATATGCAAGGGAGTATCCAAATGAATTTATCCAAACTGGTATTTCTGCCATTGATGGGTTGAATCCACTCGTCAGAGGGCAGAAACTTCCATTTTTTTCAGGTTCTGGTTTACCCCATAATAGACTTGCAGCACAGGTTGCAAGGCAGGCAAGGGTTCTTGGTAAAGAGGAAAGTTTTGCCGTAGTTTTTGGAGCGATGGGTATTACTTTTGAAGAGGCGAATTTTTTTATGGAGGATTTTAGAAGAACTGGAGCCCTTGAGAATGTTGTTATGTTTTTAAATCTTGCCAGTGACCCTGCTATAGAAAGAATAGCAACCCCAAGAACAGCCTTAACTGCTGCTGAATACCTTGCATTTGAGCTGGATACCCATGTGCTGGTTATTTTGACCGATATGACTAATTATGCAGAGGCATTAAGAGAAATATCGGCAGCAAGAAAGGAAGTGCCTGGGAGGAGGGGTTATCCTGGATATCTATATACAGACCTATCTACTGTATATGAAAGGGCAGGAAGAATTAAGGGTAAAAAGGGTTCTATCACACTTATACCTGTTCTTACCATGCCCGAGGATGATAAGACCCACCCAATTCCTGATCTTACAGGTTATATTACAGAAGGCCAGATTATTTTTTCCAGATCTCTGCACCGTAAAAGAGTTTCACCACCCATTGATGTACTTCCTTCGCTTTCAAGACTGAAAGATAAAGGGATAGGTAAGGGAAAAACAAGGGAAGACCATGCCGACCTGTATAATCAGCTCTATGCTGCATATGCCAGAGGAAAAGAGGCAGAGGAATTGTCCATTATTCTTGGGGAAGCTGCCCTTAGTGATATGGATAAACTTTATCTTGAATTTTCAAAGAGATTTGAGAATGAGTATATCAGCCAGGGTGAATATGAAAACAGGACTATAGAACAGACGCTTGACCTTGGGTGGAAACTCCTTGGGATGTTTCCCAGGAGTGAACTTAAGAGAATCAGGGATGAATATCTGGATAAGTATTATGGGAAGAAAGAAAACAAATAACCCGATCTACTTAAAGGAAGCAAAATGAGACAAAATATAAGTGCAACGAGGATGGAGCTTCTTAATCAAAAGAAGAAGTATGCCCTTGCGAAGAGAGGGCATAAACTTTTGAAGGATAAGGAAGATGAATTAATGAGGGCAATTCAAGAAATTGTAAAGAAGGTCTTTGCTCTCCGTAAAGAAGTTGAAGAAAGTCTAAAAAAAGGTATGGAAAGATACGTTCTTGCAAAGGCAGGTATGGATCCTATGGAGCTTGAGCAAGCATTTCTCATAACAAAGACAGAATTTTCCCTCAGCTCCTCATTAAAAAATGTGATGAGTGTAAAAATACCTGTATATAAAAAGGAATTCACGGGAGAGATGATTTCATATGGATTCTTAAATATTTCACCAGAGGTTGATCTTGCATTGATGGACCTTCAGAAGGCATTTGAAAAAATGATAGAACTGGCAGAAATGGAGAAGGCTATTACCCTTTTGGCTGAAGAAATGTCCAGGACAAGAAGAAGGGTAAATGCACTTGAGTTTATCCTTATCCCTGATATTGAAGAGGCAATAAAGACAATCAATATGAAGCTATCTGAGATAGAAAGGGGTAACATCTCCCGTCTTATGAGAATAAAGGATATTATAAGAAAGTAAATTCTCTCTGTTCTAAACTCAAAAACTTGTAACAACAATGATGTAAAATGAAATTGAAAACAAAGGAAGGGTATCTATAATATTATTATGATTTTATTGATTTTATTGCTTGAATTTCACTACTAATTTACCCGTGAATTCATTTTTAGTGAGCGGGAAGGCGAACGCAATATAGAAATTTCTGATATCAATACCAAGACCTGTTGAGGCCTGAAACAAATCATCTGTCTGACCTGTATTTATAAACAAAAATATACTGTTCTTCCTTGTTTTATATAGATTATATCTAACATCCAACACAACACTCTCCTTTGCATATTTAAGAACATACCCTTGACATCCTGATGTGAGGTTCTCTATACCCTTATAATCAAGATTCCCGTATAATTTTAGAAACGAAAGGGATGCACCAAACCTACCCTTATACCACTTAATATTCCCTTCGTATAGCATTGTTCTATTGGTTCCAGTAAGATAACCGAAATATAATCCCTCGTAACTAATATTGTTTTTTAAAAAGAAAGTTCTAATCATTCCTCTATTTGGTGATAATTCATTTCTGTATATAAAAGAGGGTTGCCAAGTAAAATTCCTGAGTCTTATTTCTGGTTGAATATAGAGATGATTAATGGTAAGTGTGTCAGATACAGTATTTAGGGAATAAGAAAGGATTACACCTATGTTTGTACCGATTAGATAAGGATAGTCAAAGTTGAAATCTAAGAATCTACTATTAAAGATTGACTTGAAAAATCGTATACCAAAGCCAATGCCCCGTCCAAAAAGATTATGTGTTTTTGCTGAGAGATCAAGAAGTAAGCCTTCATCAGGAGAGTATGTTCCACCAAGTAGAAAATTTTCTGTATTTTCTTCCTTGATAAAAAATAGTATATCAAGTGTATCCATACCCCTCTTCAGGAGTGAAAAAGAATCAACGGAGACAAGCCCAGAATTTTCAAGAGTTTTTTTTGCAATATTTATAGTCGTTAATGAAAAACCCTGACCCTTTGAGATTGGAACTAATTTCTGTAATGTTTTATCACTCAGTACTTTTTGACCCTTAAATTTTATATCACCAATAAAAAAAAATCTGTCTGAATTAATTCTTATATTGATATCGACAGCACTACCCCTGATTGCGTAAGTAGGGATAATTTTTACAAAAGGAAAACCGTTATTACAATAGATAGAGGCAATTTTTCTATACAGATGAGATAATGTAGTTTCTGAAAAGCACTTTCCCTGTGGAGGAAGAAAGGCATTAATTGAATCAGAGAAGAAATTATCGCCTATAATAATAATCTCCCCAAATTTTAATCCTTTTAGACTATTACTTTCTTCATTAACTATGGAGTAGATGTTTGATAAAAAGAATAAGAGCAGTATCACTTACTTTATTAAGGCAGAATCAGAGATGGTATCCTCAAAATAGAATGTTTTCTTTGGTAAAACCAGGCTATCTTTGTACACAACACTAATTTTTGCGAATGAGGAGTCATAGCCCTCGATTATTGACAGGTATAAATCGCTGGTATCAATACCTATGTTATTTTCTTTAAAAAAACTTAACAGGTTACTTCTGGCTTTTTGTTGTGTAATTGTCCCGATTGCCCAATACTTTGTTTGATTTTGAACTTCCTCTATTAACGCATTCTTTCGGAAGAATACACCAAACCACTTAATCCCAATATAAATACCTCCAAAAAGTATTATCAGAAAAAGGAACCAGCCAAAGAATTTTCGCATTTTAAATCACCATAGTAGGTCTTTCGCCTGTGCCAGATATTTCTTTGATCGTTTTATTCCTGTTTTTGCATACTTCTTCCAATTTTCGCTCTTTGCAAAACTGAGTGCATCATTGTAGTATGACAGGGCTTTTGTTAGATTTTTGATTGCTGATCTATAATTTTCTTTTTTCATATCCTTGATTCCAGCATAAAAATATGCATCCCCCCTTAAATTCCAGAGGATTTCGTCCCTTTTATTTATTTCAAGAGCCTTTTTAAGATATATTTCTGCAGCCGTGTAATTTTTCAGTTTGAAGATATTTAAATTTATGAGATAATAATAGGCAGACAGGTTTTGGGGCTCTATTTTCAATGCGTGAAGATATTGCTCCTGCGCAAGAGAATATTTGTTTAGTGATTCATAGGCATTACCCAGTTTTATAATCACACTTACATAATTTGGAATCTTTGAGATAACGAATTTATATTCTTCAACAGCCTTGCTGTACATTTTTGCGTCTGTATATGCCTCTGCGAGTTTCAATCGTGTGTCTATATCATCGGGAATTATTTCCTTGACACTTTCCAGGAGTGAAACTGCTTTTTTACCCTTACCAACAGCAACATAAGTAGCACCTAACCTGAAGGCTATCTCTTTATTTTTAGGATCAAGCGAATAGGCCTTTTCCCAGTATTTTAGAGCAGTATTTTTTTCACCAAGCTTATTTAGAAATGAGGCGTAATTATCCCATACGAATGGTTTGGTTGAGTCTCGTTTTGCAGCTTCTTCAAACATCTTTTTTGCCTTATCGTTCATTTTACCCATTGCATATAGATTTGCCAATGCTATCCTGGCTTTTGTTGCATCAGGATTTTTATTGAGGAAATCTATGTAGAGGCTTTCGGCAGCCTGAAATTTACCTGTTCCTACGAAGCATTTTGCTGCGCCAACACAGGCATCAACAAATCCACTGCTCTCCTTAAGTGCCTTTTCAAAATTTGGTAATGCTTCACTGTAATTATGCTGCTTGAAGTGCTCTAATCCAAGGCTGTAATTAAGAAGGGCTTGGCTAATCTTTTTTTCTTCTGGAGGTTTTTCCTCTGTCTTTTTCACTTCTTGTTGTGCACACGATATTAAAAAAGTAAGTATGATAAAAGAAGATGCAAGAATTTTTTTCACTTTTTTCCTCCCTTGGTTTTACCAGCTGGTTTTACTTTAGACCCTATAAATTCAGGCCTAATGGTAACAAGGGAATTAAAGGAATCTAATGCCCTTGCCTTCACAAAAAATGTGTGTAGAGAATCAACTGTTGAATAAAAAGGTCCCTTGGCAAAAGATTTCTGTATAATATCATTAAGGTTATTTCTATAATTGATCTTATATATCACCTCAGTTCTTTCTTTGTCCAGTGCAGGTGCTTTCATCACATAACCTTTATTGTCAGGGAGCGTATCAAGGACAGGATGGTCTGCAAGATTTTTTACAATATCCTTATATTCAATCAATTGGCCAAAGTAGTTCCCAAGATTTCCAATGGGAAGAGATTTGTGCTCCTCCCTATATATACTTAGAAGCGATCTTAATCTATCCATAGCTTCATAAGCATACAAAATTTTATTTGCTTTTATGACATCTTCCCTCATATTAGTAAGATATTTCTTGATAAGTTGAACCGTAATTGGCACTTTCTTATTGAAAACTCTGACATAATCTAAAAACTGAATATTGAGCAAGACCCTTTTATAGTCTGTAATCTCTTTTCTCAATTGTTCAAATCTATCTATGGCTTCCTTATCCTTTTTCTTATCAAATGTTTTTTCTATATCATCAATTGCCTCATCCGTTGAAGGCAGTTGCTTTCCCTCCATTTTTTTAGATTGCGTATAAGAAAAATATCCATCAATAGCAGTATTTAATTTTTTAAAATCCAGGGTATCTATTTTTCCACTGTCAATTAACGGAGAAAATACAGACCTGAGAGAGTCGATTTCTCCTTTTAATTTATTCTTTTCAGATATCATTATTTCTATATATTCCTTTTTCTTTGCTCCTACATTGATATTCTTCATAAGTGAATCTACTTTTAGAATGAGAGGAATTGGATCTTTATAATCTTCTCTATTGCCTGTTTGTACTTCATTTTTAATTTTCATAAGTACTGATTCCACTGGGACAAGTACATCAAAAACACTTTTTGCGAGTGAGGAATCAGCAAATAATGCTTTTCTTCTCAACTCACCATAAATACCGCTAACCTGGGTAATAGAGTTTCCCGCTTCCATAGTGAGGAGCCTCATACGTATAATTTCGTCAGGTTCCTCAGCTACCTCTCTCGTGAAGTAAGGCTTTAATTTTTCTAACCACTTGTTATTTTCTGCAGGGTATGAACCATTATCTATTCTGTACTGTTCAAGGGCATTTCTGATTTTTATCATAGAGGATTGAGCCTTGACTATATAGGCATCATCAGAGAACCCTCCCTTCTCCCTACATCCAAGAAGTGAAAGCAACACAATTACAAAAAGAAATTTTTTCATATAATATCTCTCCTTATATTTCCTGGAGCCGACGGGACTCGAACCCGTGACCTCCTGACTGCCAGTCAGATGCGCTTCCAGCTGCGCCACGGCCCCCTTTGTTTTCACATTAATTTATATCAAAACAATCCTCCTTTGTCAACCAAAAAATTTTATATTATCAGGTGTTTTTTTACTAACATCTAAAGTAATTTTCTCTTGAAATCGCCCGAGTTATATTGTATAATTAAAAAAAGGAGGTTATTATG
>CAZQRW010000005.1:52437-54086 GCA_964596115.1 uncultured bacterium | reverse complement strand
GAGGGTATATATGTATAGCTTATTGAGGGTTTAGAAGGCTTAGGGACAGAAAGAAGTCTAAAGGAGGGTGATAAACCAGGGTTAAACCAGATAAGGATTGCTCCTTCTCTCCTTGCCTATTGTCGTAGCGTCTCCGTGTCCAGGATATACAACTGTATCATCGGGTAGTGTCAGCAATTTGTTCTTCAGAGAATCCATAATTTCTTCATACGAGGAGTAAAATATGTCAGTTCTTCCAATCGCCCCGGCAAAGAGTGTGTCTCCACTGAAAAGCGCATTTTCTTCTTTACAGTATAGTGATATGCCTCCCTTGCTGTGTCCTGGCGTATGAATAACCTGAAATTTGTAGTTTCCAAACTCTATTTTATCTCCATCTTTAAGCATTATGTCAGCAGAAGGGGAAGACGCGAGCTCTATATGCATCCCGCAATCATCGCATTTTACACTTGCTTTTTTATTATCCGCAGCAACTACAAAATGCACTGATGATGAACCACACGCGGGACATTTAAGTTGCTCACCTCTACTTATATTTTCACTAATTCCTTTCCAGGGCTCTGGCAGAAGCTCTGCATCTTTTTCGTGAATAAGAATTTTCGCACCTGTCTCCTTCTTCAAAATCCTAATACCACTTGTATGGTCAAAATGTCCATGCGTAATTACAATGTATTTTACCTTTATATCTTCTTTTATTATTTCACGAAGAACCTCTCCCCCATCCCCTTCATTAGTAAATCCAGGGTCAATTACAATTGCTTCCCTCGTTTGCTCACAGGAAACCACATAACAATTCGTAAGAATTGGGCCAACAACAAAACACTTTATTTTCATATTTTCTCCTTTTTATCATACCTTTATTTCTCTCTTCGATTTTGTCCCCACTTCTATCGCATTTCCCAACACTCTCCCCATAATGACATTTTACCTAATTTACCTATTCTGTCAAAGGTTTTACAAGTGTCAAAAACAAATTCTCAAATAATTTCCAATTAAAAACTGGGTGCTGTGAATTTGCAAACTTTTTTTCCTGTGATGCAGGCTTTCAAGAATGTGACTTCAATTTATTTCAATTTTAGGTATAGGACGGTGGCGCCTTCGCCCCCATCCTTTACTGGAGCCTGGTGAAAATCCTCTACATTTTTATTTGATTTTGCGATCTTTATAACCAGATCTTTCAAAACAGGTATTTCTTTACTATGTATGCCTATCCCATGTATGATTAATATGTTCCTTAAATGATGCACCCGAGCGAACTCTATTTCCTTTTGTATCAATGAATATGCATCCTCCTTATTATACCCGTGTAAATCTATCACTTTATCATATGCCTTATTATAGCTTTTTTTCGTTTTTCTCTTTTTTTTGTCTTTTACCTGTTTGTCCTTATCAATTATTGGATGTTTTTTCAGCCACTCTTCAATAATATCTTCCATAGAAATAACTTAATGACTTGTTTATAGATTGTCAAGGCATAGCGGCTGTAGGCTACTTAGTGTAACCTGAAATAAATAGTTAACCCAATTACCATCAAAAAGTTATTGGTAAAGTGCATTATCCATCCGGGCCAGAGTGAATTATATCTTTCGTTGGTATATCCCAGTATTAATCCAATAACTGCTGGGTAGACAAAGAAATACACTTTTATTGCT
>CAZQRW010000005.1:0-52337 GCA_964596115.1 uncultured bacterium | reverse complement strand
TCCCAGTATTAATCCAATAACTGCTGGGTAGACAAAGAAATACACTTTTATTGCTATTGGTAAATCTGTGCCATAATATGCAGCCAAAAAATGCACTAAACCAAAAAGAATACTTTGTATAATAATGGCGAAATGAGGGTTTATTCGTTTGAGAAACCTTATGGCTTTAATCTTATACTGAATTAATCCCCTGAACCACAATTCTTCCATTAATGTACCTATGGAAACTGTAAATATTGCAAGATAGAATATGTTACTCCGTGCTAATGCAGTGGAATCTGAACCAATGGGAACTTTGGAGTTCGGATTAACTACAAGGCTCCATAAATGGAAGTAAAGATTGTCAATAATTGCAACAATAGCAAAAATTAAAACCGCTATGCCAATGACAAGTTTGATGTTTACGTTCTTTAATGAAACGAAATCAAGTCCATAGTACTTTACAGGGTCTTTTTTCCTTAGAAGTTCAATACTGATGGGAATAAAGAGTCCAATAAGAATACCAATAATCTTTGAAACTGGATTGATATTAGTTACAACACCAGCCACTATACCAGCAATAATTGTAATAACCACAATACCACTCAGCCATAAAACTGATTTTTTCTTATCCCAGGTTTCCATTTGTATCCTCCTTTAAATTAGTTATTGCTTCTCGCCTAATGGATTCGGTGTAGCAAAATCCAAAAGAAATTTAGGGATAGGAATATATCCCAGTCTTCACGCTCGCATCATAAAAATTTTTTGGGGGGATGTCAAGACTTAGAACTACTTTCTTTCAATTCGGTGTCAGTCTTTAAATTTTAAATTTTACCAGGATCCTCTCCTACATTATTTTATAATAATCTCAAATCCCTCCCCTATTATTGACAAAAACTACTATATATGTATTATAAAGACACTATGTGGGATTCGCAAAAATTGAGAGAGACATTCCTTAAATTCTTTAGAGAAAAGGGACATATTATTGTGCCTTCCTCTTCCCTCGTTCCTCAAAGGGACCCTACCTTACTTTTTACTTCAGCAGGTATGGTACAGTTTAAACCCCTTTGGTCCGGAGAAATACCTCTTCCCTATAAGAGGGCTGCAAGCGTTCAGAAATGTTTGAGGCTATCTGATATTGAAAAGGTTGGAGAAACAATAAGGCATGATACCTTCTTTGAAATGCTGGGTAATTTTTCATTTGGTGACTATTTTAAGGAGGAGGCTATAAAGTGGGCATGGGAATTACTCACAGATGTTCTACATATCCCTGAAGAGCATCTTTTCGTTTCCTGTCATCCTGAAGATGACGAAACATATAAAATATGGTCAAAAAAGATAGGCTTACACCCTAAAAAAATTTTTAGATTAAAAGATAATTTCTGGGGTCCTGCGGGGGGAAGTGGTCCCTGCGGTCCAGATACTGAAATCTACTTTGATATGGGAAAGACATTTGGAAATTGCACTCTTGAGGACGAAGAGTGCGATAGATTTGTAGAGGTCTGGAACATAGTATTCCCACAGTATAATCAACAGGGCAAGCAACGGCTTGAGTTGAAAAATAAGGGTGTCGATACGGGCATGGGTTTAGAAAGGCTGGCTATGATTATGCAAAAAAAGGAAAGTATATTTGAAACTGACCTTTTCTATCCCATTATTTTACAAATAGAGAGACTAACTGAAAAAGATTATAAAAAATATAAAAGAGAATTGAGAATTATTGCGGATCATATAAGGGCATTGACATTCTCAATATCAGATTCTGTTTACCCTTCAAATGAGGGAAGAGGGTATGTTTTAAGAAGATTGATTAGACGCTCCCTTGTCCAATTACATAAAATGGGAGTTGATAAACCTTTACTATATAATCTTGTACCTACAGTAACCCGAATTATGGGGGAATATTATCCAGAACTTCGCGAAAACCTAAACCACATTACTTTAATCATAAAGTCAGAAGAGGAAAGATTTTTAAAAACGCTCGATAGGGGCATCTCAATCCTTAATGATTTAATAGAGGATTGCAAAAACCACAATAAAAAATATTTGAGCGGCAAGGATGTTTTTCTTCTATACGACACCTATGGTTTCCCTCCCGAACTAACAGAAAATCTTCTAAAAGAAGCAAAATTGTCTATTGACAATGTAGGGTTTGAAGAAGCTATGAAGAAACAAAAAGAAAGGGCAAAAAAGAAAGCCAGGTTTCGAACAAAAGAAATCGCCAAATGGGAAATATTAAGTAGGAAAAAACCAAGATTTACAGGCTACAAGAAACTTCAGGAAGAAACAGATGTTAAGGCCTTTAGATTTATTGATGATGGTATTGAACTAGTCTTAGAAAAAACACCATTCTATGCTGAGTCTGGTGGCCAGGTCGGAGATACAGGTGTTATAAAAGGTGATGGCTTCGAAATCAGGGTGTTAGACACTCAAAAACAAGAACTTGGACATATACATTACGGTAAGGTTAAAGGTGTATTTAAGCCAGGACATGTTTTAGCTATAGTTGATAGGATGAGAAGATTAAACATTATGAGAAATCATACAGCAACGCATATTTTACACACAACACTAAGAAAAACCCTTGGCAAACATGTACAACAGAAGGGGTCACTCGTTACCTCAGATAGATTGAGGTTTGATTTTTCTCACCCCTCTCCTCTGAATGAAGATGAAATAAGGGTAATTGAAGATATTGTCAATCAAACTATCGCAGAGGAAAGGGAAGTAATCACTTATAATATGCCTTTCGAAGAGGCAAAAAAGAGTGGAGCATTGGCCTTCTTTGGCGAAAAATATGGAGACCTTGTAAGAATTGTAGAGATAAAGGATTTTTCAAAGGAATTCTGCGCTGGCACCCATGTAAAAAACACTTCACAAATATTAACTTTTAAAATTATATCGGAAAGGGGTATCGCTGCAGGTATAAGACGAATAGAGGCAGTAACTGGTGAAACAGGGTATAAACTATTTCAGAATTATGCCGGTAAGATTTCACTTCTATCATCCATTTTAAAAACAGATGAGGAAAGACTCATTGAAAGATTACAGGAATTAATAAAGCAAGAAAAAATGTTACAGCATGAGCTGAAAAAAATCAATAAAGAAAGAGAAAAAATCCTCATAAAGGATTTGTTGAATCAAAGGAAAACAATTGAGGATATTGAATATATTATTTCTGATATTGATGGCTCAAAAGAATTTATAAGGGATATAGCAGATGGTTTACGGAAAATAATGAAAAATGGAATTGGACTCCTCGCTCAATTGTCTAAAAATTCTATCTTTGTAGTGTCTTTTGTGGGTGAAAGTCTAACCGACAAGGTACTCGCAGGAGAAATTTTAAAAGCAATATCCGGTTATATTAAAGGTGGTGGAGGCGGGCGTCCCCATCTTGCTGAGGGAGGAGGGAAGAACCCAGAAGGTTGGAGAGATGTCAAAAGAGACTTCAAAAAAATACTGTCAAAAATCGTTGATCTTCAAGGATAATTGTTCCTTGTGTGGTCTATGTTGCGCTGTATGTCCTGAAAAATGCTTGCAGATAGGAAGGTCTAAAATTATAGTCTCAAGTAAATGTATATACTGTTCATTATGTATTAAGATTTGTCCGGAGGAAGCTATTGAAAAAGTATGATTTTATTGTAGTAGGAGCAGGTCCTGCTGGCTCTTTTTTTTCTTCTATCGTCTCAAAGAATGGGTATAAAACTCTACTTATAGAAAAAAAGCGTTTGCCTGGCGACAATATCCATTGTGGGGAAGCCCTTTCTAAAGACTCCATTACGGACATCATAAATATTAAAAAGAGATGGATCTCTTCTAATATCAAAGAAATTACTTTTTTCTCTCCTTTCAAAAGTCATTTTACGATTAAATTCCCTGGTGGTGGTTGGATTCTAAACAGAAGAATATTTGATTATGATCTATTCATTGAAGCAGCAAAAGCAGGTACAGAGACGATTACGGGGAATGCCGTTGTGGATCTACATAGAAATGAGAATTATTGGAAGGTAAAATTACAGGATGGAGGTATTTTTTATTCAAAACTTCTAATTGGCAGTGATGGACTTCCTTCCCTTGTGGGAAAAACAATAGGGCTAACGACGCCGCTCTCATACGGACAATTTTATATGACATACCAATATCTTATATACACAAATGAGCATACATCATCAATGGAATTTTTCTTCGGGAATAAGATCGCACCTGGTGGTTACGGCTGGGTATTCTCAAAAGGCAATGGGACATTCAACGCAGGGGTTGGAATAGACAGAAAAAAAACAAATAGATATCCTGAATTTTTCCTGAAGGAAATACTAAAATTCCGTTTCAAAAAATACAGTGTCTTGAGCAAATTTGGCTCTGGTATTCCTGCGGTATATCAGGAGAAACTTGTGGATAAAGATAAAATGGCTGCCCTTATCGGCGACGCTGCAAGATTAGCCGATCCTTTTACAGGGGGTGGGATCGCACATGCATTGACAAGTGCAAAAATATTAGGTGAATCAATTGTAAAGAACGGTTTATCAAAAACTGCATTGTTATACTATGAAAAGAAATGGAAAAAAACACTTGGTAAGAACATAAAGTGGGGAATAAATGTCAAAAAGATTATTGAAAATTTTTCTGATAAAGACCTTGAAAATTTTTTTAAATTTGGTATAAAGAAATTAGATAAAAAGAAAATGACTAAAATACATACTTATTCTATTTTACGTGATTTATTTCTTGAGTATCCGTATATTTTAAAATATGGGAGAGTATTGCTAAAAGGAAGATATGATTTACAATAAAATTTTAGAATTGAAAAAAAACAACAAAAAGGGAATTGCACTGCTTATTGATCCGGACAACGAAAAAATCCACAATGTACGTAAAAATATTGAAAGTATAAATAATTCAAATGTCTTCATGATTTTGATAGGTGGCAGCACCCTCTTTACTGCAGATTTTGACCTCTTTACAAAAGAAGTAAAAAAATATACGAATAAACCGGTAGTTATTTTCCCAGGGTCTTCTCTACAGATTTCCAAATATGCCGATGCTATACTCTTTCTTTCACTCATCAGTGGAAGAAATCCCCAATACCTTATAGGAGAACAAGTTAATGCCGCTCTTAAACTGAAGGGTATGGGGATAGAAGCTATCTCTACTGGTTACATGTTAATAGAATCAGGGGCACGTACCTCTGTTGAGTTTATCAGTAATACAAAGCCAATTCCTCGTACAAAATCAGAAATTATACTTGCACACGCTGTTGCTGCCGAATTACTCGGGATGAAACTTCTCTATCTTGATGCGGGGAGTGGAGCAAAGTATAGTATACCTTTTGATGCCGTTAAAAAGGTAAGTGATTCCGTTTCTATACCCTTGATGGTCGGAGGAGGCATAAAAAGTATGGATGAGATCAAAAAATACTTCCATTATGGAGCAGATATCGTCGTGATTGGTACACTATACGAAAAGAATAAAAATATATTAAATGATATATAATAACCTTTTAGGGATAACAATAAAGATATGAAAAGAAAAGTGAAGGTCCAAAAAAATCAGACAACAAAAGAAATTGAGAGGATAATCAAAGATTCTATACGAACAAAAGAATCTCTATTTTCATTATCTGAATTAATTTATACAGCTATATCCAGAATCAAAGAAACTTTGAAAAATTCTCACAAGATTCTCCTTGTAGGAAATGGTGGAAGTGCAGCTGATGCCCAGCACATTGCAGCGGAATTCATTGAAAAGCTCAACAAAAATAGAATAGCCCTACCAGCTATTTCCCTTACCACAAATACCTCTGTGCTTACAGCTGTATCCAATGATAGGGGGTTTAAATATGTTTTTTCAAGACAGGTAGAAGCCATCGGTGAAAAAGGTGATATCCTTATCCTCATAAGCACAAGTGGCAATTCCGTTAACCTAATTGAGGCTTCCAAAGCTGCAAAAAAAATGGGAATATTAACTATTGGCTTACTCGGAAAAGGAGGGGGAAATTTGAAAAATAATGTTGACTTACCTATCGTTGTCAATTCTGCCAACACACAGCGGATTCAAGAATCGCATATTACAATTGGCCACATAATTGTTGAAATCATAGAGAATGAGCTCAATTAGTGTATCAGCCTTCGGAAAGATAAATCTATATTTAAATGTAGCATCAAAGAGATCAGATGGATACCACAATATCCAGACGGTATTCCAGATGATAGATATATCCGATTTAATCACCATAAAAACAGTAGATTCAGGAATACGTATCGTATCAAATATGCCTATCCCTCTGGATTCAAACAACTTTGCCTATAGAGCCGCTGATGCTTTTTTTAAAGAAGCAAATATCAATGAAGGTATTGAAATTCGTATAGAAAAGAGAATCCCCATAGGCAGCGGGCTTGCAGGAGGAACATCTGATGGGGTTTCAACACTACTTTCACTAAATGCATTGTACAAAAATCCCCTTACAAAGAAACAAATTTTTAATATTGCACGAACCATTGGTGCTGATGGGCCTTTTTTTACATTAGGGGGAACCGTGTTCGCCGAAGGGATTGGAGATATTATAAAAGAATCTTTCTCCTGTCCAGAAATGTATTTTCTCATTTACTTCCCAAAATTTAGTGTATCCACAGAATGGGCATATAATAATATTTCATCTAAATTCTTGACAAATCAAAAAAAGGATATTAATATTCTACTGCAAGCTTTGCGAGGAGGTGAAAAGTATAAGATATACGAAGGAATTTTCAATATTTTTGAACCCCTCATTTTTGAAAAATATGGAGAGTTGAGGGTGATAAAGGAAATTATGCTAAAAAACAATGCAAGAGCAGTTACCCTATGTGGTTCTGGTTCTGCATTAGTGGGTTTTTTTGATAAGGCAACAGAGGCTTTTTATATCCAAGGAAAGGTTAGTAACCCAGAAAATTTCCGGGTTACTAAACCTGTTAAGGGCGATGTATATTTAAAACAGTTCAACCAATGGGAGGATTAAGTATGGAGATTACAGAGGTAAAAATTACACTAAGGGATGAACCTAAGTTGAAAGCCTTCGCCAATGTAACCTTTGACAATGAATTCGTAGTAAGAGGCATAAAGGTTATTGAAGGACAGAACGGGTTGTTTATTGCAATGCCATCCAGGAAAGGAAAGGATGGGCAATATAGGGATATTGCTCACCCGATCAACAATGAAATGAGAGAGAGACTTGAACGAGCAGTTATCGATGAATATAATAAATCTCTTACACAGACTACTACTGATACTGCACAGGAGGAAAAGGAACAGGAACAAGAATAAACATAACATTTGGGGCGTCGCCAAGTGGCAAGGCACGGGATTTTGGATCCCGCATCCGGTGGTTCGAATCCACCCGCCCCAGAGAATTTGAGGTAACAAAGTATGGAAAAACTTAAAATTTTTACAGGAAATTCAAACATTAATCTTGCAAAAGAAATTGCTGCCTATATCGGCATAGAGCTTTCGGAGGCATTTGTAACTAAATTCTCTGATGGAGAAATCTTCGTCAAGATCCTTGAAAATGTGAGGGGTCAGGATGTATTTGTAATACAACCTACTCAACCACCTGCCGATAACCTTATGGAACTTCTAATAATGATAGATGCACTCAAACGGGCATCCGCAAGGAGAATAACTGCTGTTATCCCTTATTTCGGCTATGCGAGACAGGATAAAAAAGATGAGCCAAGGGTTCCTATTTCTGCAAAATTAGTGGCTGATCTTATATCAGTTGCCGGTGCCAATCGGGTTTTATCTATGGATCTCCATGCCGAACAAATCCAGGGATATTTTAACATTCCTGTAGACCATCTTTATGCAGCACCAGTAATGATTGAATACATAAAAAATATGAACCTTAATGAAGAAAAATTAGTCATTGTATCGCCTGACCTTGGAAGAGCTAACAGAGCAAGGGCTATTGCAAAAAGAATTAATAATGTGCCTATCGCAATAATTGATAAGAGAAGGCCAAAACCAAACGAAGCAGAAGTAATAAACGTTGTTGGTGACGTTAATGGAAAAAATACTATTATTGTTGATGACATTGTTGATACAGCTGGAACCATTGTTGCAGCCGCTGAGGCGCTCCAAAAAAATGGGGCAAGTAAAATATCTGCTTTCATTACTCATCCTGTTCTTTCGGGAAGTTCTCTCAAAAGAATAAAGGATTCTCCCATAGAGAAAATGGTGGTTACTAATTCGATTCCATTAAAAAGTAACAACGTAGAAAAGATTGAAAGTGTCAGCGTAGCACCACTACTCGGAGAGGCAATAATTAGAATTAATGAAGAAAGATCTGTGAGTTCACTGTTTATTTAATATAAGGAGGAAAAATGCTTGAGCTATTGGCAAAAACGAGAGAAGAGGTTGGTAAAAACAGAGCAAAGAAATTAAGAAAGGACGGATGGATACCTGGTGTTATATACGGTCATGGTGAAAATCCTGTAAACATAAAGGTAAAAAAAGAAGACCTCATCAGAATTATCCATTCATTGCCCTCAGAGGCAACAATTGTAAATGTTAAAATAGGCAAAAAGATTTATCCTGCGCTTTTTCAAGAAGTTACAAGGGATATTTTAACGGATAAATTGCTCCATGTTGATTTTCACATCATCCATAAAGGCGAAAAATTGAGGGTGAAGGTACCTGTAGAGGTTGTTGGCGAAAGTAAGGGTGTAAAGGAAGGTGGAATTGTTGATTTTATAGTTAGAGAGCTTGAGGTATCCTGTCTGCCCAAACACATACCCGAAAAAATCACCGTTGACATTACTGATTTAGACATAGGGGATTCAATACATATTGGGGATATTGATACCGAAGATAAATTCACTATTGAGGGAAACGCAGACCAATCCATAGTCACAATAGTACTACCTAAGAAACTCGAGGTCGCTGCACCTGTTGAGGAGGAAGTTATTGAAGAAGAAATCACAGAGCCAGAAGTAATTTCTAAAGAGAAAGAAGAGGAAAAGGAAGGGGAAGAACAAGAAGAGGAGAAGAAAAGCTGAAGCAAGAATTCTTGATTTGTGGATTAGGAAATCCAGGGAAAGATTATCAATTTACTCGTCATAATTTAGGATATATGGTTGTTGACAAATTTGCAGCTATAAAAAATGTAAGCTTTTTGCCTGGAAAAGGAGATTATCTTATTGCAAAATATGAAAAGATTTATATAATGAAACCTACCACCTATATGAACAACTCAGGAATTGCAATAAAAGAATTCCTCGAAAAAAACCCGCTCAAAGCAGAGAATATTCTTGTAATTTTGGATGATATGGACCTTCCTCTTGGTGTAATAAGAATACGAAAATCAGGTGGTAGCGGAGGGCATAAAGGCTTAGAATCAATTATATATCACCTTCAGACAGAATCTATTCCCCGATTGAGAATGGGAATAGGAAGGTACGAAGGCACAGACCCTGTAGAGTGGGTCCTCTCCCCTTTTACTGATGAAGAAATTTCGTCTGTTGAACAAGCAATAAAGAAAGCTATAAATGCAGTTCTAACCTTTGTTAATGATGGTATAGAAAAAGCGATGAGTCAGTTTAATAAACTCTCAAAGGAGGAAGTATGAAAAAATATGAATGTATGGTAATTGTAGACCCAGATAAAGAAAAGGAGACAAAAGAAGATAAAATACAGCACCTTAAAGAAATTATTGAAAAAAATGGTACTATTGAAAAAATAGATGATTGGGGCATAAGAAAGCTTGCATATAACATAAAAAAGAAGGCTCAGGGACATTATTTTGTTATCCAATTTACTTCATCACCAAAGATGATAGACGAGCTAAAAAAACATCTAAATATAGAATCAGACTATTTAAGATACCTTATAATTAGGAGGTAAAACATGGCAGCAAACATAAGATTGCCAAATGTAAATAGAGTTCTTCTCGTTGGGAGGGTAACACAGGATACGAATCTTATATTCTCTGATAAAGGTATGCCTTTTTGCAATTTTACCCTGGCATGTAATAATAATTACAAAAATAAAAACACAGGTGAATGGGTAAAGAATACTGCTTTTATAAATGTAGGGCTTAGAGGTCCTGTGGCAGAAAGGCTGTGTGACAATCTAAAAAAGGGAGTCCCTGTATTTGTTGAAGGATATATTACAAGCTATAAAAAAGAGGTTGGCGGTGTTAATATAACAAAAATGATCGTGAGGGCTTTAAGAGCACAGATACTTGAATACAAACAATCAACAGAAGTGGAATACGGTGTTGAAACAAAGACAGAAACACCGATAGAAACTGAAAGTAAGGAAACTAAAGAAGATGACCTTCCACCCGTTGCAGAAGGAGATGAATTACCATTTTAAAAAGGAGGATAGATGACAAATAGGAGAAGTAGAAGATGTTATTTCTGTGAAAACGGTATTGACAAAATTGATTATAAGGATATCGCTACTTTAAAACGCTTTATAACGGATAGTGGCAAAATATTACCAGCACGGATTACACATCTATGCCCTAAACATCAGAGAAAGGTAAAGAGAGCAATAAAGAGAGCCCGTTTGGTTGCTCTTCTTCCTTATGTCGAAAGTATATATAAATAGGAGATAATAACAATGAAAATAATATTAACGCAGGACCTTGAAAATCTTGGTAATAAAGGCGATGTTCTAAAAGTAAAGGATGGATATGCAAGAAATTTTCTATTCCCTAAGGGTTTCGCTGTCCCTTATACTGAATCCAATTATAAAAATATAGCCCTACAGAAAAAATCAAAGTCAGATTTAAATAAGAGAAAAGAGGAAGAGGCACTCGACCTAAAAGAAAAACTCTCAAATACTACAATTACAATAAGGAGAAAATCAGGAGAGAACGGCAAACTTTTTGGTTCAGTAACATCTAAGGAGATCGAGGATGAACTTAAAAAACTTGGTTTTGATATATCAAAGAAAGAAATTGTTCTGGAGGAACATATAAAGACAACGGGTATTTATGATATTCCTATTAAACTTTATAAAGGCATAGAGATACCTATAAAACTCTGGGTCGTTGGCGAAAAGGAGGTTAATGAATCAGAAAAAGTCTCAGAGAATAAAAAAGGAGTGGAAAAGGAGGAAAAGGAAAAAAATGATTGAAGTTAAAGTAATGGGATTCGCAATAGACAAACAGCAGAATACACCCATTCTTATCTTAGAGGAAATTGAAGGCAACAAAAGGATTCTTCCAATATGGATTGGTGAATGCGAAGCAGATGCAATTTCAAGAGGTCTAACAAAAGCAGAAATTCCTCGTCCTTTCACACATGATTTGATTATAAGTATAATAAAGGGTCTTAGAGCCGAATTAATAAAGGTCGAAATAACACAACTCAAAAATAATACTTTTTATGCCTTGTTGTGGTTAAAAAGAGAATCTGACATCATCAAAATAGACGCCCGACCTTCTGATGCAGTAGCAATAGCTGTACACACCGGTATTCCTATTTTTGTTTCTGATGAAATAATGTCTAAAGAAGGCATTAAGTATGAAAAAGATAAAGAACATAAGTTAGAAAACATTAAGGAATATCTTAAGAAAGTAAAGCCAGAAAATTTTGGGGAAATAGATTTAAGATGAGGGCCGTGATCCAAAGAGTAACATCTGCTTTTGTTACAGTTGAAGGGGAAAAGATTTCTTCTATTGACAAAGGTATCTTGATTCTTCTGGGTATTCAGGTCGGTGATACATATAAAGATATACAATACCTATCTAAAAAGATAACAAATCTCCGCATATTCGAAAATAAGGGTAATTTTGACCTTTCTATTTTTGATATAGGAGGGAAAGCACTTGTAGTCTCACAATTTACTCTACTGGGCAGGACAAAAAAAGGAAATAGGCCAGATTTTTTACTGGCGGAAAAGCCGGATAAGGCGAAGGAGTTGTACGACAAGTTTTGCGATGAGTTAAACAAAATTATAGATGTAGAAAAGGGTATCTTCGGTGCTAAGATGAAAATTACCCTTGTAAATGATGGCCCAGTAACAATCATTATTGATACAAAGGAAAATTTACTATGATAAGTATGACTGGTTATGGAAGAAATACGCTTTCTTTAAAGGAATTTGATATCTCTTGTGAAATTACAACATTAAACAGTAGATACCTTGAAGTTGTATTTAATTTACCAGAGATACTTAAACCGTATAAACTTGAATTCCTCGATAAGATAAAAAAGTATATACATAGGGGAAAAGTAGATTTTAAAATAGAAATTGTTTCCTATAAAGAATTGCCATTCCAATTTGATCTGTCCTTTGCAAAACAATTTCTTTCGAATCTAAAAGCTTTAAGCTCTAAACTACACATCAGCGATGAAATCAAAATAGATACTTTGCTTACTATGCCGCAATTATTCAAAAAGACAAAAATCCCTAAAAGCAGTTTATCAAAAATTAAGGGTCTTATTGAAAATACGTTAAAAGAAGTTATAAAATCCAGAGAAAGAGAAGGCCTTTTTTTGAAGAAATCACTTTATGAAAAAACTAAGTATATGAAGAAAGAAATAGAAGGTATAATGAAGGAAACGAATACAGCACTTGAGACTAAAAAAGAAGAAATTTTTGACAAAGTAAAGGCCCTTCAAGATCTCGGTTTAAACATATCCAAAGAAGATATTGAATTCCTTGGATTCAAAGGAAACGTAGACGAAGAAGTAATCAGACTAAAAAGTCATATTTCTTTTATTGAAACGTTGCTTAATGAAAAAAATCCTGTTGGGAAAAGACTTAAGTTTATTGTACAGGAGATTCAGAGAGAGATAAACACAATTGGTTCTAAGGCTATTCTTCCTAGAACAGTGCACAAGGTAATAGAGATTAAAGAACTGGTGGATGAACTAAAAGAACAAGCTCAAAATATAGAATGATTATCATTATTTCTGGCCCTTCTGGTGTTGGTAAAACTACAATTATAAAAAGATTATTAAGAAAAAGGGATGACATCTTCTATTCCGTCTCTGTTACTACCAGGCAGAAAAGAAAACAAGAAAAAAATGGATTAGATTACTATTTTGTTTCAACTGAAAGATTCAAAGAGTGGATTTCCCAAGATAAATTCCTTGAATATGCTGAGGTGTATGGTAATCTGTATGGAACCCTTAAAGCACCAATAGAAACTGCTCTTACAAATGGGAAAATCGTATTAATGGATCTTGATACAAAAGGAAGCCTTTCCGTAAAAAGAATTTATAAAGAGAATGCGATTCTCATTTTTCTGATCTCTTCTCTCGATATCTTATTTAAGAGATTACAAGAAAGAGGAACAGACACCGAGATTAACTTAAAGGAAAGAATAGTCTCTGCTAAACAAGAAATGAAAAACGGATTATATTATGATTATATAATAATAAACGAGCATCTGGGTAAGGTGATAGATATTATTGATTCTATTATAACCGCGGAGAACCATAGAGCATTCAGAAAGAAAAAAATAATAGAAAAATTCTTAAAACCAGATGAATAACTTAAATTATGCACTAATACTGGCTGGAGGAATAGGTACCAGAATCGGGAATAACAAGCCAAAGCAATTTCTTAAAATAGGAACTGAACCAATCCTTGTGTTTAGTATCAGGTCCTTTGAGAATTCTCCTTTAATTTCCAAAATTCTGCTCGTTATTGAAAAAAATTGGATTGAGTATACGTATGGTATTCTGAGGAAATATAAGTTTAAAAAAATTTTGGACATTATCAAAGGTGGGGAAAGAAGACAGGATTCAAGTTATATCGGGGTATCATATCTTGGGGAGCATTTAAATGACAATGATATACTATTAATCCATGATGCCTCCAGGCCTTTCATTTCCCAGGACATAATTAAAAAAATCATAAAAGCAACAGAAAAATTTGGTGCAGCTGTCCCAGTTTTGCCTATAAAAAGTACAATCTTAAAAATGAATAAGGACAATTTCGTAGGCGAAGCCCCAGATAGAAAATATTTATTTTTAGCTCAGACACCACAAACTTTTCGGTTTTCTTCTATTTACGAATGCCACAGACGTGCCAAAAAACTTCATCTATTCTTCACTGACGATGTCTCTCTGCTTATAAATTTTGGGTATAAAGTAAAGACTATCCCTGGGGACGAAAAGAATATAAAAATAACAACAGGTTTTGATCTGAATATAGCAAAAAAAATATACAAAAATTCCTTTCAAAATTTTTTCAATAATAAATAACTTTCTTTCCCAATCTAAAGGTCTCCCTATCTAAAATTCTCTTTTTTAAAGTACTACGAGACAAAAGGGAAAATAATAAAGACAAATAAGAAATTCTCTGAATGGGTTTTTTAGCAATAGACTTCAGGAAGAACATCAAAGCAGATTTGTAATCATTATTAAGTATACTTAATACACCCAATCTATAAAGATGAAAAGACAAAATATACGGAAATTTCGCCAATTCTTTATAATATTTGTGTAGGAGCTTCTTTCTCCCATTAATCACTTTCAATAAATTGGAAGATGTTTGACTACCTTCTATGAAATAAACAGCTGATAAAAATGGAATAAACTCGAACTTGGAAACGTTTGAAATCCTTAACCAGAGATCCCAATCTTGCATACTCTCCATTTCTTCATCATAACCTCCTACCCTTTCAAATGTGGTTCTACTAATAAGGTGGGAAGGATTCCCTACCACATCTTTCTCAAGTAGTATTTTGTAGATGTTGCCCCTGTACCCCTTTAAGACATCTACCCTTCTATTGCTTTCTCTTTCCACAACACTGTACCCTCCATAAATAACTCCATAATCCGCTGGGAGACTGCGAAACCTTTCGACCTGCACCTTTATCTTTTCAGGGAAAATAACAACGTCAGAATCAAGAAACTGCACGTATTCTCCCGATGATTTTCTAAAACCGAAATTCCTTGCAACATTCGCATTTCTGTGGGGTAAAAAATATGATTTTATACGTTTTTTATAAGAGGTTATTATTTCTTTTGAGTTATCAGTTGAACCATCATCAACTACAATCACTTCAATAGGGGTATACGTTTGTCTCAACACCGAATTAATGGATTCTCTCAAAAATCTTTCTCCGTTATAATTAGGTATAATTACACTAACGAGAGGCCTTCTCATAGTATAATCATAGAAAAAAATTAACCAATGTCAAAGAAAATCATAATGGATTATTTGTATAAAAAGATTCACCGTATTACTTCAGGTGGATAAAATATTTTGAATTGCCCTCATTACAGTATTTAGTGGTATTTCAGATATAGTGGGGGCTTCAACAACTTTAACATTTCTCATCATATAGGGTTGCCATAAATTGGATGGATTATTAGAACCAAAGAGAGCCACAGTCCTTACACCTGTTGCGGCAGCAATATGAAGTGGACCCGTATCTACTGTAATAAAAAGATGCGTCTCTGTAAAAAGCGGTACCAAATGATAAAGCCTCATATCTCCCGCAAGGGAATAGGTCCTAAAAGGTAAACTCTTCTGTATATCGTTTATGTAGTTTTTATCATTATAGCTTCCAACAAAAACAAATCCTAATGAGGGGAACTTCCCATTTAGATTTTTTGTAAGTCTAATCCATTTATCAATCTGCCAATCTTTTATTCTTTGTTTTGAAAGAGGATTAATAACTATTAATCTTTTTTGGGGGATTGACTTTTTCAAAAAAATCTCCTTCATTTCCTCTTTTCCTCTTTTCGTTGTCCAAATGACATATTTAAAAGGAACATCCACTCCCAATGGTTTGACAAGCACAGATACTTTTTTTATCATATGATCATCGGGACAATTTTTTTCTTTTATAGGATCAGTAAGAAAAAGACAATCGAAATCTCTGCAGTAGGCAATACGCCTCCTTGCACCAATCATAAAGGAAAAAAAATTATCACGGAGGTATATTTTTCTATTTCTAAAATTAGAAGGGACATGAAGATTAATAAATATATTACATTTCCTATTGAGATTCTCAAATAACGTTATCTTATTTTTTCTTCGGTATAGGACCAGATCATCTATCCAGGGGCAGCCATAAAAAAGATCCTTCATTTCTTCATCTACGATCCTTATAATTTTGTAGTCTACAAAATGTTCTCTTAATGCCTTCATTATGGGGAAGGTAACAACGCTATCACCTATTTTTGCAACCTCAAAAAGACAAAGATTTTTCATAGCACCTCAAGGTTTGTTGAGCAGTTTTTTCCCAGGTAAATTGCTCCGCTCTTTTCTTTGCCACTCTTATAATTTGTTTCCTCAAAGAATCATTAAATATACCCCTTTCAAGACCATCCTCAATACTTGTAATATTGGTAGGATCTATCAGGATTGCTGAAATGCCAGTAATTTCGGGAATGGATGTCACATTGGAAGTCACTACAGGTGTTTCCGATGCCATTGCTTCCAGCACGGGTAAACCAAAACCCTCATATAAGGAGGGGTACACAAAAAGGAAGGCTCCTTTCAAGAGATTAACTTTATCAAAATGAGGTAAATAACCGAGGTAGGTTATATAATCCGAATGCTCCTTTATTTTTTTAAGAACATCGTCATATTTCCAACCCAACATACCAATAATAACAAACTGTGGAATCCGCCTTCGCCTTCTCAATTTTATATATGCATCTATAAGCAATGAAAGATTCTTTCTCGGCTCGATTGTACCAATAAAAAGGATATAATCCTTATCCAAACCGTATTTTTCTTTAATTTGATTTATAACATCCATCTTACTTTTATAGTAAAATTCACTACTGCATCCTGGATAAATTACTTCTATCTTTTCAGAAGGTAAATCTGAAAACCTGATAAGATCCTTTTTGGTATTTTCTGAGATGGCAATAAGAAGGTTACATCTTCTTAATGCATTTAGATAATGTTTAGTTTTTTTATTCATAAATTCCGGAAACCACTCTGGATGGAAATAAGATATAATATCGTGAACAGTGCAAACAAGCTTTCCTTTCTCTGTATATGGAATTATATGCTCAGTAGCATGATATACATCATATTTACCAACAAAAAATTCTAATGGTATCTTCATCCTTGACCAGAGAAATCTTAGAAAAAATTGAGGGAATCTTTTTTGGATAATTCTGCTATTACTGGTAGGATTCTGTAAGGAATCAAATGCGTTTCCATAATCATTCCATAAAAAAGCAAATAATTTATAATAATTTGATTTATCAATTTTCAACAAACTCTTTATCAATTCAGATGAATAGTAAGAGATACCAGTTTTTATTGATTTTATGTATGAACTAACATCAAATGCAATATCCATTAATCATTAAAAGAAGCAAGAATTTCCCTGTAAAGTTTGATGTGTCTTTTTGTCATTTGTTCTAACGTGAATTTAGAAAGGATATCCTTCCTTGCATTCTCACCTATAACCTGTAACAACTTTTTATTTTTTATTTTCTCTATAATAAAAAGGGCAGTTTTTTTGAGATTTTTGCTATTTATAATGAAGCCTGTCTCTCCGTCTCTTATTAAATCTACCACTCCCCCCGTTCTTAATGAAAAAACTACCAGACCTGCACTCATCGCATCTGAAATACTCAGTGGTAAACCTTCTTTCAGCTTACTCATAAATACAAATATATCACCGTCCAGAAGGAATTTATGAATAGAATCATTATCAATAAAGCCGACAAAATCAATCTTTTTGTCCATTCTGAGACCTTTCACAAGTGAAATGAGCCTGCTTTTTAAAGGCCCTTCCCCGTATATAATGAATCTGAATTTTGAAGGCTCAAAATTGTCCAGGTAGTAAAATAATCTAACAACATCCTCAAATCCCTTTCCTCTTATTAATCGACCTCCTGAAACCACAAGTACTTTGTCGTCCTTCTTTGCTTTGTTCCTTTGTACTGTCCCATTTGTATTTCTGACACCTGCCGGAATGAACGTAACTTTTGATTCATCTATTAAATATTGTCTTACGATGTCTGATTTGAGAATACTACTTACAGCAATTACTTTGTCAGCTATTTTAACTAGCGGCTTTTCAAAATTCTCATATAACCTTATATATTTAAAGAGGGACATAAAGGATTTAGGATTTGCTTTCACATCTCCAATGAAAGAGTTGAGTGCAGTCCCATGCATAGTTAGAATAATTGGAATTTTGCCGACATCGTGGTATGTAAAACCGACCCCCCCTATTCCTTGTGAATGAATAATATCAATTTTTTTCTTCCTTGTGAGGGATTTAAATATATTCATAGAAGAATGAATAAACCGCAGATCAAGTTTAAATGGACTTCCATCTGCATAATAGATGTTAACCCCCCACTTTCTTTGAAATCTAATGCCATTTGGCAAAGCAGTTGTTATTACTGTCACATCAATGCCTCTTTTTGAAAGTGATTTAATAAGATTCTCCGAGTATATCTCTAACCCTCCCTTATAATGCTCTGTGAGGCCTAAAATAAAAAAGCATACATTCATTCTATTATTTTTACTTACTAAGTTTTTTTTGTCAAGTTAGAATAACATCTTATCCTTTTTTCTGTAGGATTGACTGAGTTTTGTGTAATAAAGAATTTTTTAGTTTCTTAGGTTGATTGTTTCAATTATTTCTAAATATTTATTCGCAATTCCTTCTATAGAGAAATCACGGGCTCTATTCATTAAGCCTTTCTTCTCTCCCTTATTCAATCTTCTGTATAACTGTTCTATTATAATGTCGCTTAAAATCCTTTCTGAATTAGTAAGTGGATAAGATGAAGGTAAAAATCTCTTCTGAAAATTTGGGATTAATATACCATACCTTGTCCTCTCTGGTACTGATGTTTCACACTTAATATCTGAACCAGGTGCAAGAATTTCCCTCGGGCCAGATTTACAATCAGTAGAAATTATTGGAAGACCGCAAGCCATTGCCTCCAATATCGTATTTCCAAAGCCTTCCCACAATGATGTAGAAACATATAGGTTTGCTCTTGACATAAATTTATAAGGATTTTTTTGAAAACCAATTATAAATATATTATTTTGAAGGCCCAGATCTGATATAAGCCTCTTTAAATATCCTTTTAGTCTACCCTTACCAATAATAAAAAGAACGGCATCGGGATAAACATTCACCACCTGTTTAAAGCTTCTTACAAGGTACCATTGTCCCTTTGGAAATTCGAGCCTCCCAATATTCAATACTACAGGTTTTTTAAAAATTACTTCAAACCTACCAAGCGGAGCCTTCTTAAGTCTCCTTATTTCTTTTAGATTTATGGGATTATAAATTACAGAGATATTTCTATTTTTCACCTTTAAATTTTTTATTATGTCAAGTTTAACTCCCTTTGAAATTGCAATTATCTTATTAAAATTTTTATAAATAAATCTTGCAAATATGGGGTAAATGTATCTTTTTAATAAATTCTTTTCATTGCGGAAATCGTTGCTAAGGTTGGTTCTGATAGATGTGATTTTTTTATATTGGACAAATAAAGAGCCAAAAAAATTAAGTAAATCTGCCCTGAATAGGAGGCTAAAAACAATTGTGCCACTCCTCATTTTTTTTATTATTCTAACAAATTTGAGTAGTGCAAGTGGAAAGAGAAAAAATTTTAGAAATCTATTTGAGAGCGCATTAAGGGGTGTGAGGGAACAATATTCTACACCCTCAGGGAAAATGTAATCAATATCTCTCTCCATTGTAACAATCTCTACATTGAACCTATCTCTGAAAAAAGGAATCAGTAAGGAAATAATCTTTTCTGCACCTCCCCCAAAGAGAGAAGGAATAAGAATAACCAGGTTTCTTGTTTTATCTTTCATAATTCTTATATTTCCAATAAGTTATAAACATAATTACTGCACCAACGAAAAACATAAAAGAAGCATTAAAAAAACCTACTGTGTCTGAGAATCTCGTCATAAGAAAATACCCCAATGGTGGAGCAATCAACCCTCTAAAGGCTGTCAACGTTACATGAACACTTTGATGGAGTGCAGCGTCCTTCCCTCTTGCAAAATAGATCGACCCTAATGTCCAGGTAATCATAACACCAGCCATCCCTATAGAAAAAACAGCAAATGCAATATAAACAAACCTTATTGGGTCCATAATACCCTGGAAAATGGAAAAAGCAAGGAGTATTGGATAAAAACCAAGAATTAAAAAGGATAAACCTGAAAAAACAAGTGGATTAATCAAACCCTGAACAAATCCTGATAAAGGGGCCAAAAGTGCAATGCCAAGTTGTGCTATGACTACTCTTCCAATAGAAATCTGAGTGTAGGTCATCTTTAATTTATTCACAAGAAACTGTGGAATAATGGGCAGGACACTCAGATAACCAATGCCATATATAAAAAAGGCAATTTCATATAATAAAAATGGCTTGTTTTCTCTAAATTCCTGAAGAGTGACAATAATTGGTTTTACGAGAAAATTAGATTTTGTTCTCCTTTTCCTTACCGGCAGCGTCCTTATTCTTATTTTCTTTAATGCGAGGATAGCAAAAAACCCAAGAATGCCTATAAAGACAAAAAGCGGTCTGAAAAGTTGTTCTTTGTAATCAAGTAGTTTTCCAAAAATAAGGGAAGTTGAAAGTAACGCCAATGAGTATACACTTTGTGAAAATCCAAAGAGAATACCCCTTACCTTCTCCCTGTAGTTGAACTGGAATATAGAATTCTGGACAGGGATAATGAATGCATTAAATGAATAAACTAAAAGCAATAATAAAAGCAAATGACCACCAGTTTTTACAAAAAGTGTCAGAATTAGTGATAACCTTCCAAAGAATCCTGCTATAAGAAAAAGATTACCTCTATCCTTTTTCCCTTCAATATACTCCCCCCAGTAAATTGAAAATAGATTTGACACGGGCCATACCATTGTAACAAATGTTACAACAAGATTTGAAGAATGAAGCGTTTTTCTAACAATAATCTCTTGAAGAACAAGACCTCCATTTAGAACGCCGTTCAGAACTGAAAAGATTAGATGATATTTAAATGTTGTCTTCTCAAGTTCATTTAGTCTAAACATATGAATTAATTATATGAATATAAGTATTTAGGTCAATGAATATTTATCTCATTCGCCTTTTCAAGGGCTATTTTGACCAATGGTGGACCTAACAATTCATAGATCACAGTGGTCAATATAATAGTACTCAGGATTAAATCTCCCTGAGGAATGTACAGCTTTGCGATTATAGCCAGACCAATAGCAACACCTGCCTGAGGGGCAAGGCCTAAACCAAGGTATCTTCTCACTTTATCAGATGCCTTAGAAAGTTTCGCGCCTATATAAGCGCCCAACATCTCTCCTGGTAACCTCGCTAAAACATATACAATCCCGACAAGACCAAGTTGTCTTAAGTTTCCAATTTCGAGGCTTGCACCGGCAAGAACAAAGAATAGTAAGTAAAGGGGTGCATCAAATCCACTGAGGATTTCAAATGGCCTGCTACGTGGTTTTAACGTATTAGCTACAGTTGCACCCAACATCATATTGGAAAGAAGAATTGAAATATTTAATTCCGTGCTAATACCTGCAGTTAAAAGAATAGTTCCCACAACAACCAAAAGAGTTTGTGTTGGTGTTTTTAGAAATCTAAAAAAATAAGTAAGAAGGATACCTACAACAAAACCTAGTGCAAGGCTGCCCGATACTTCGATTAATGCATGAAGTAATTGATGTAATACCCCAGAAAACATTACGCTCTCGCTCAAAGCGAGTGGCTTTGCGACCGCAAGCGAGAATGCAAAGAGCATTATACCCCATGCATCATCTATGGCAACGACTCCCAGGAGTGTATCTGTCAAAACACCCTTTGCTTTATATTCTCTTGTGATCATCACAACTGCAGCAGGTGCAGTAGCAGGAGCAATTGCTCCAATAACCAATGCTATATACAGCGGTACCTTAAGAAACAGCCACAAAGAAAGTGTAACAAAAATAAAAGAAACAATAACCTCTCCTATGGATATATATAGAACAGACTTACCAACTTTTTTTAATTGACGAAAAGTGAAACTCTTACCAAGGCTATATGCAATAAAGCTCAACGCTACATTTGAAACAAAACTGGAGGCGTTCAGTACATCTTGATGTATCAACTTCAAACCATACGGGCCAATAAGTATTCCAGCAACTATGTAACCTGTAACAGAAGGCAGATGTATTTTATTCAATAGTCTCCCAATGAGAAAACCCACAATTACTATTAAACCAAGACTAAGGATAGAATTAAACATTTTCTAAATGTTGCTTGAGATAAATGCTTTCAGTTTCTTTTTCATAAATTTTATTATAATCTACAAATGGAAAAGGTCAATAGTCCAACAAATAATAAGTTACTTATCCCTATTTTATCTTGATAGTTTCCTATTTTAAAATCAAGATTGTCACGGCAAAGAGATGTTGTAAAAGGTGAGAGAATACTAATATAGTATATTTTTTCTATTAGATTCATTTCTTGAATATCATATCGAGGGAAATAAGTAAAAGGGCAATACCAAATATTCGTCTTAATAACCTTTCAGGAACAGTAACTGCAATTTTTGCACCAAAGTAACCCCCTATAAAAAATCCAATACAGATTAGGGCAGCTATCTTAAAATCTACATAGCCACCTTTGTAGTATTCCCAGGCAGCAAGTAATCCAATAGGTGGCACCATCAACGCCAGTGTTGTTCCTTGCGCCTGATGCTGCGACATACCAAAGAATACTATAAGGGCAGGTATAATAATCGATCCTCCTCCTATTCCAATTAAGCCACTAACAACACCCGCCAACAAACCAAGCAATAAATAAAGAACGATCATCATTAATATCCTCCATTTATAACTCTTTATAAGATTAATTTTATATGTTAATTCTATATATGAAATTTATAATTTCAACTATTTCCACCACTAATAACAACATTTGTAAAGAATACAGATTTCCTCAAGTAATCTATACCCTCTTTAGAAAAGAATATTCAAAGGTAGATTCCTCTTTATTACTTAAGCTCTAAAGGACAAAATTACTTCTAATTATTTCTTACTTAGAAAGATTTTCTATATCGTAAATATTTATTTTACGTTTTTCTTAATTTCTTCTTTAAGCCAGGGGACAGCTGCTTCACCTTTCATAAGTTGATTCAATTCTTCTGCATTTGCTATTTTAATTTTGAATATCCACCCCTTGCCGTATGGATCACTATTTACAATAGACGGGTCATCATCTAATTCTTCATTAACTTCAGTTATCTCTCCAGTAAGTGGGGCAAAAATTTTACCCATCCATTTTCCGGTTTCATAAGAGCCAACTGCTTCCCCCATCTTTACAGCATCACCCTCTGAAGGTAGTTCAATGTAACTAAATTCTCCAGCAAGTTTCACAGAAAAATCATCAATCCCCACAACGGCAGTATCTCCTTCAACCTTCGTCCACATATGCTCCTTGTGATAATAAAGATCATCTGGTAACAAATAGCCTTCTACTTCCATAATTTTCCTCCTTAGTTTATTGCTTTGTCATAACTCTTAAGTAAATCCAGAAAACCATCATAGTCAACTATCTCAAACTCTTTTTTTGGTTTTACTCCCCTTGCTTCAAGATCCTCTCTAAGTGCATAAATTTTTACATTTCTTTCTTTTGCTTTCTCAAAAATCTCAACAAGTTCTTCTGGTACCCTTTTTAATATTAAAACACCATCCTGAATAAAAATAACTCCATCATCTTCTTCCGCAAGTTCAATATCAATATCAAATTCTCTTCTTTCAAAAACTGTCCTTGAAATCACGAATAACATACCCATCCTGCCTCCTAAATAAAAGAAATTACAAATTTTGATTCTTTCAGTATATTTCTCAATTCCCTGGTGTCAACAATTTTTCCTGCGATAATTTCGTGCTCAGAGATTCCCCTCTTTTCCATAGATTCTTTATGTATAATTAGATGAGCTCCAAAATCTGAAATTTGTTTATATGCCTCAGCAAGATTATGCATCTCAAGTTTTTCTGCATTTTGATCTTTAAGAGCAACAAAAACTCCATCGTCTACCAAAACTGCATATGTTTCCATTCCCATACCTGCAGTCCCAATTATAGCCCGGAACCCTTCCCCTGCTGTTGCCATCCCATATTGAGCTGACCTAACCATTATTGTTATCTTAGTCATATCTCCTCCTAAAATCCAAGAGAAAGGAACCTGTCAACGGAGTTAAGAATCTCAACAAGGTATGCCATACCAGCCAGTTTGGTACCCTCAATAAGATCATCCTTCTTTATTCCTCTAAATTTTGCACAGGTTCCGCACCCTTTAATCTCTGCACCAAGTTTAATAAGCTCTCGTATCCTATCAGCAATATTTCTCTCCTGAGGAGATTTAATCTCCTTATTCAAATTAAAAACACCATCCTCATAGAGAAAAATTTTCACTTCGTCACCTTTCTTTAATGCCCTCTTTGCCAGCTCATATACAGTATCAATATTTTGGGATGTATACGGTCCAGTTCTAACAAGAAATCCTATTTTCATATCACCTCCTATTCTATGAAAATGACAGCATTATCATTTTCAACTTTCCTGTATTTCGCCATTCGCCTCCTTTAGAAGCTAAGTGTAAGATCTACATTAAAGGCGTGGTCAAGGGCGGTAGCAGCACCTACAGGCTTGACTCCATCAATAAGATCCTCTTCTTTGATTCCAAGCACGCTCATTGCCAAAGAACATGCAACCAAATGAATGCCTAAGTCCTTTGCTTGCTGTAAAAGTTCAGTAAGCGCAGGGGCACCAGGCATATTTATCTTCTCAGCCCCTCCCTTTTTAACTGCATTTAACCCACTCATTGTAAAGAACATAGTTACGTCAGCCCCCATACCACCTCCGACAGTTGCCATTATGAATGCCTTATAGATATTCTCCAGGGCATCTGAACCAGCTATTACTACCATAGATTTTTTTTCACCCATTTTTACCTCCTATTTTGTTCTTTTGATATAAAACTTCATATTGCCCTCTTCATCCTCCTCCATTCCCAGAAATTCATGACCCGTCTGTCTGCACCATGATGGAAAATCCTCTCGAGCGCCCTCATCATCAGCAATAACCTCAAGAATTTGGCCAACCTCGATTTCCTTAATAGCCTTTGCCGTCTTTAAAATAGGCATCGGACAGACCATCCCCCTGGCATCAAAGGTTTTGCTCACTTCCATAATTCACCTCCTTTATTGGTTTATTATTAAACTCTAATAATTTAACCCAAAAAAAATTTATACCTTCTCATAATATTCTAATGCCTCTATCAAATAACCAAGATATTCATATACTACCCCACCAGCCATCGCAACTGCTACCTCAGCTGCCTCAAGAATTTCGTCCCTTGTTGCCCCATTGTCCAGACAAATCTTTGTATGAAGAAATATGCAGGGTTTACAATGCTGGACAAGAACAATAGAAAGCTCCATAAGTTCCTTATATTTCTGAGGAATAGTGCCTTCTTTTGAGGTCCTCCATAAATCCATAAATTTTGCTGCAAATTTTTCCCTCTCTTTTCTAAATCTCATTAATCCGTAATTCAAAGCCCTCTGCTCTAACTCGGCTTCACGTGCCTTTTCATTGGCTAAATCCTTTGGTTTCCTTTTATTTTTCATTGGTAAACGTCTCTATTAATTTTTTCGCTTTAACCCTGTTAAGCTTTAATCCCATATCTTCAGAAGAAAATCCCATTGCCAATCCAAGAATCTGCGTATAGTAAATTACAGGTATTCCAAGTTCTTCCTCATAGGTTTTTTCTATTTTTTTCTGATTTGATTCGTACATAACAGAACAAAAGGGGCATATCGAGATTAGGCCATCGATTCCAATGTCTTTTAAAATAGCCAATTTCTTATGAGAAAGGGCCAGTGCCACATCCTCTTTTATTCCAAGGATGCCCCCACCACAACATAACTGTTTATCAGGGTAATCCACAGATACCGCACCTGTGACCTCAATCAATCTATCCAGAGACACTGGAAATTCAGGGTCATCAAACTCTGAATAAACCACAGATGGTCTTATAAAATGACACCCATAATGGGCTGCAAATCTATACTTATCAAGGGGCCTTGTTATATATTTTTTAATATTTTCTATTCCATAATCTTCGTAGAGAACCCTTGCAAAATGCTTTACCTCCACATTTCCATTATACTCAAGATCATATTTTTTTAGCTCCTTATTTACTTCGTTAAGGAGGTTACTGTTATGTTTAATCTCCTCATTTGCTTCTATCATAGTTACACTACATGCATTACATAGGGTTGTAATATTTAATCCTTTTTTTTCTGCAAGTGCAAGATTCATCGTACTCATAACAAGGTGAGCCCTAAAATCTACAGATTTAACGGGATAACCGCAACATCTAAATTCAGGAATATCTATTAGTTCTATCCCTAATTTTTCCGACACTTTTCTTGCAGAAAGTTCATAATTTTGTGCCCTTACAGGTACTGTACAACCAAGAAAAAATGCATATTTCATTCTTCCCCCTCATCCTTATTAAGAAGATCCGCTACATAATCATTCATTATCTTCACAAATGTTTCATTCTTTTTTGTTTCAAGGGTTGGAAGACCTAGTTTGGACCTTTTTTTATTTTCGAACTCACCAATTTCATAAAGTCTGCTAAACTGATTTAATGCATCTACCTGGGCTATGTAAGATGGATGTACTATTCCCTCTTTTACTGCAACATTTTTTATGGCATTCATTAGTTCTGTTATCATAACATCCTGGGGGCATCTCTCCTGGCACATATAGCAAGCCGTGCAGAGCCAAACGAAGTCAGACTTCAAAACAACTTCTTTCATCCCAAGTATTGTCATCCTGATTATTTTTCTTGGATTGAATTGCTCATCAATTTCTCTCACTGGACAGCTTGCAGTACAGGTTCCACAGCCAAAACATTTTAATAGATTCTCTCCTCCTGGTTCCTTCATTACCTCATATTTAAACTTTGTATTCAACTCCTTTATATTTATTGGCATATAACCTCCTAAACTATCTCCATTATGGAGAATATCTCCTCGTATCCCATTTCCCTCATATCAGCGGCACCTGATGGACACACAGAGATACAGGTTCCACATCCCTGGCATATATGGGGATATACCCTGGCTACTTTCATCTCTTCATCAATATACCTTGCCTCATATGGACAGGCATCAACACAAAATCCACAGCCGGCACAATTTCTCTCCTTTGTAAAGGATACCCTCTTCTTTGAGAGCAATTTGTTTCTTTTAAATAAAGAAACTATCTGCGCAGCTACACCTTTCGACTGAAGAATAGATTCAGAGATATCCCTTGGAGAATGCGCAAGCCCTGTCACATATATTCCAGGGGTTGGCAGTTCTAATGGCTTAAACTTTATATTTGCCTCTCTCACATATCCATCTATATCTGTCTCAATGCCAATACGCTCAAAATATTCCTTATCAGGGACCATACCCGTTGAAAGTATCAAATAATCAGGGTTTATCACAATAGTATCATTTAGAACAATATCCCTCATTTTAACTGTAATCTCTCCATCTATATCAACGTCTGGCTCTTCTCCCTCTTTAAATCTCAGAAATATTATCCCCTTTTCACGTGCCTGTGTATAATATAATTCTTTCTTTCCATACATCATTATGTCCCTAAAAAGTATGTACACATCCGTCTCGGGAGAAATATCCTTAATCCAAAGGGCATTTTTTATAGCATCTGTACAACAAACCCTACTACAAACTGGATTTTTTTCGTTTCTTGATCCGACGCATTGAATCATAACGACATTTTTGGCATTAAATTTACCGTTTGAGAGTATTTCTTCGAGTTCCAATTGGGTAAGTATCCTTTTATCTTTTCCATAATGGTATTCATTTGGTATATATGGAATTGCACCAGTTGCAACAACAATTGTTCCAAATTCTTCATATTTATCATCAATAAGAACCTTGAAATTACCGATACTTCCCTCTATTTTCTTTACTTCTGAATTTGACATTATGTTTATTTTTTTATTTTTCTTCACTTTCTTTATTAGATCGCCAAGGAATTCCCCTACATCCTCTCCAGATATCATTTTCTTGATACGCAGGGCGTTTCCCCCTAATTTATCTGTCTTTTCAACTATGGTAACTGGAAAACCTGCCTCAGCAACAGAAAGAGCTGCAACCATACCTGCAATGCCACCGCCAATAACAACTACCTTTTTTATAAATGGCATCTCTTGAATCGACTCATAACCCCTATTTTTCAATTCCCTTATCGCTGCATTTATCTGGAATATTGCCTTTTCCTCATTTCCTCCACCCCAGATATTACCCTCTCTTACATCCGCATACTCGATTTTCATACCAGTATCCTTAAAAATAGGGTTAAGAAAAGAGGGAGAGCAGGCAGCAAAAACTACCCCTGTAAGTCCCTGTTCTTTATACCATTTTAATATTTTATCTTTATTGATACAAAGATCAGAAACATTAATAACCTTATCTGTTTCAACGCGTGAATGTAAATAATCCTTTTTAATATTTATTGTTCCGCCACAATCACAATAGACAAGACCAATAACCTTTTCCTCTGGTATCTCTCCCAAAGATGGAATCGTTTTTTTCTTTCCCTTTGATAATTTAATGGGTTCGAGACTCGCTGCATGTGCCTCTATTATAGTATCAGTAATATCTTTGGGACCCGTTGCACTCCCAGCAAAGTATATGCCATCCTTATTTGATCTTACTGGATTGAATGTTTCCACCTTCAAATAACCTGTTTCATCTCGTTCCCCCAAGGTAGTCACAACTGGTTTTTGCCCTACAGAAAGAACTACAAGGTCAAAATTCTCATCTATAAGTTTACCTTTTTCGTCTTCATACTTAATAACCAATCTATTATTTTTATCAAGTTCAACTGCTGCAGCCCTCTGTGGGATGTATCTTGCCTTCGTATTTTTAAAATATCTATAATAACCCTTACCGAATGTTCTCATATCCATATAAAAAACAGTAATGTCAAGACCAGGATGAAATCTATTTAAAAGATTAATCTCTTTTAAAGCATACATACAGCAGGTATAAGAGCAAAATGGGTTACTTTTGTCCCTTGATCCTACACATTGCAGAAATGCGATTTTCTTTGGTTGCTTGCCATCTGAAGGCCTTTTTAATTCCCCTCCCGTAGGACCAAATTCACTCATAATCCTTTCAAGTTCTAAGCCAGTGATTACATTCTTGAATCTACCATAACCATATTCCTCCAATCTGGATGGATTAACCTCTTCAAAACCTGTAGTGACAATAATATTATCAACTTTTACCTCTTTTATCTGTTCTTTTCCGTCTAATTTAATTGCGTCTGTAGGACATATCTCAACACATTTTCCACATTTTGTGCAAAGATCCCAGTTTATAGCATATGCATTTGGGAACGGCATTGGGTAATCTGTATATACTGCCTTCTTTTTACCAAACAAAGGATTGAAGGAATCCTTGCCTTCTTCAGGGCATACTTCTTCACACTTCCTGCAGGAGATGCACTTCTCAACAATTACACCCCTTGGAACCAGCTTTATTTTCACATTAAATGGCCCTTCCCCCTTCACAGAGACAACCTCTCCACCTGTTACCGTTTCAATATTTTTATGAGAAAAAACCCTCCTTAAACAGTACTGGGGAAATTCATCATCTGTAAATGGATACACCTGACACATACCGCAGGCATCGTTGGGGAATTGTCTATCCAGTTGTGCAAGTCTTCCTGTTATAAAATTCTCTTTTTCCAGGAGAATAACATCAATACCTGCGCCAGCAAGATCAATAGCAGAAGTAATACCTGCTATACCCGAACCAATGATAAGTGTTTTCACCTCTTATCCTCCATTTAATACTCTCTTGGTAAATTTTTTAATTGTTCCATACTGAAAACTGGACCATCCTTACATACATAGTATGGACCTATATTACACCTTCCACACTTTCCAAATCCACATTTCATCCTTCTCTCAAGTGATGTGAAAACCTTATCCGGGGGAAAACCTAATTCTTCTATTACTGGTATTGTGAATTTAACCATCGCAGGAGGACCACACATCACAAGATAAGCATTATCTGGTGAAGGATGCACTTCCTTCAGCACAGTCGGAACAAATCCAACATATTTTTTCCACCCTTGAACCTCTTTGTCGATAGTAATATACATCTCTATATTTCCACTCTTTTCCCACTCTTCTAATTCATCCCTGTATAGGAGTAGATCGGGTCTTCTCGATCCATAAACAAGGGTTATTTTATCAAATTCAGTTCTATTTTTTAATAGATATTTTATCAAGGATCTCAAGGTCGTAAAGGCAAAGCCTCCACTCACAATCACAATATTTTTCTTCTTAAATAAGTGCACAGGGTAACCATTACCAAGAGGCCCTCTCAGACCAATTTTATCTCCCTCTTCAAGGTGATGAAGTTCCGTTGTTACTAACCCTGCCCTATTAATGGTAAATCTAAAAAAATCTTCATAGGGTGAGGACGCAATCCCAAAGGGGGCTTCACCCTTTCCCAAAATTGAAAGTTCACAGAACTGCCCAGGTATAAAATCGAAAATATCACCATTGACTGGGGTAAGATCTATCGTTTTGAGTGAGTGATCGTCAGATTCAAACCTCGCCATCTTTACCTCTGCTTCTATTGGAAGATAAGGGTTATTCATCCATTCCTCCGATCGTCTTTAGCACATTTCTGATATCAAAATTTACAGGGCAATAAGAGATACACCTTCCACAACCAACACACCCAAAAATATCATAGAGAAAAGGATAATAGTTAAATTTATGCATTATCCTTTGACGCATTCTCCTCTCCTCTTGCTTTCTGGGATTGTGGCCTGAGGTCTCCTGAGTATAAATAGTGAACATACACGAATCCCAAATCCTTACTCTCTTTCCACCATCAATTCTTTCCATATCTTCTATGTCAAAACAATAACAGGTAGGACAAAGGAAGGTACAGGCTCCACAATTGATACATTTGTATGAAATTTTCTTGAAAAAATCAGTTTCCTTTAAGGAATCAAGCTTATCCTTTATCCCTGCAAGGTTTATTCTCTCTATTTTTCCTTCTGCTTTTTTCTTAAGAGCCTCAAATTCTCCTCCGTCATTACCTTCCTCAAATCCAAACATATCAAGTATCTTTTCTTTTCCAATCCCAAGAAATTTTTCACCTGTGTCAACAACAAGGAGATCGGAGCCAGTGGGATCAAATGGCCCCGAACCAAAGGATGTACAGAAACAGGTATCATCAGGATTATTACACCCTATTGAGATAATTATTGTATTCTTTCTTCTATTTATGTAGTATGGGTCAGGAAATTTTTCTGTGTTAAATGTTGGATCCAGGCTTGCAATTGCCCTTGCATCACAGGGCCTTATCCCAAAAATTATAGCCTTCGTATCAGGAATTTTTACCTCTATTTTTTTATCTCTATTCCACCTAAAAAGTTCTTCATTCTGTGGCAGCATATGTTCTTTAGCAGGAAATCGCGTTAGAAGCCCCTCAAATTTTATTTCTTTTGTATCTTTTATTTTTTTAACCCGGTCACCAACAGGTGCATAAACGGTATATTCTCCAATTAAACTATTCAACTCTTTATAAAATTTCTCCTTGTCTATCTGTCTCATCTTATAAAGTCCTCTTTGTCCTCATATGTAAACTCACCAAGTACAGGTTTCTCATTAATATCAATTCCAGGCTCATAATTATATAGTTCCTTCACATCCTTATTCAATTTTCTTGTAAGATTTAAAATCTTTATCTCCATAGGGCAAGCCCTCTCACAGGCACCACAGTCAACACATCTTCCTGCTAAATGATAAGCCCTGCCAAGGTTCCAATAGCCAACATCTGCCTCTGTTACACCACCTTCCAACCATTTTGGATTGTTTACATCTACAAAACAAACCTCACAATAGCACATAGGGCAGGCCTGTCTGCAGGCGTAACATCTGATACATCTATTAACTTCTTCCGAGAATTTCTGCCACCTTTCCTCTTCAGTAAGGCTCTCCATTTCTTTAATATCAGGGTACTGAGCGGAATGTTCTTCAAGTTTTTCCCCAGCCAGATAATCATAGATAACAGGATTTCTGTGCCCACAATACCTGCAGTTCGTATAGAGGTAGGATTCATCCACATCTTTTTCTGTCTTTCCTTCTCTTAACATCTTTCTCCTGTCAAGCATCCCTTCACAGGGCACACCTATTATGTATACATCTTCTCTTTTAATTTGACCCTCAATTATCAGGTTAACAATCGCTCGTGAACAACATCCATTCGCCACAATACCTACTTTTTTATCCTTAAATCTGTTTATATATACGGCAAGATTATTCTCGCAGAAACTATTCCACACGAGTTTTTGAGCTTCTTCAGGCTTCTCGATAAAAACTGGCGTTGACTTAAGTGGTATTGTTCCTTCTTCAAAACCAATAACCAGGTCAACTACCCCTTCTTTAAGAATTTTTTCCGCTTCTCTCCTTATATTTTCAATCATATATTCTTTTCTCCCTCACGAGTTTTTCGACAGGGCCCACTTTTTTGACCTCATTTGAAACCTTTGTGGCTACCTCCGCAAATTTTCCTCCCTCCGAGGCACTAACCCAGGAAAATTGAATTCTCTCTTTTTTAATCCCTATAAATTCTAAAAGATTTTTTATAAGGGCAAACCGCCTTCTGGCATAGTAATTTCCCGTCTGGTAATGACAGTCACCTGGATGGCATCCTGAGACCCATATGCCATCTATTCCTTCATACAATCCCCTCATTATATAGAATGGATTAATTCTACCAGAACAGGGAACCCTTATAACCCTGGTATAAGGTGGGTATTGAAGTCTGGAAACACCTGCAAGATCTGCGCCTGCATAACTACACCAGTTGCAAAGGAAGGCAGCGATCTTCGGCTCAAATTCCTTACACATTTATACCTCCCAAAGATGACAATTCAGCCAGGACCTCTTGATTTGTAAATCCCTGGACATCTATTGCATTTGATCTACAGGCAGCAGAGCATAGACCACATCCCTTACATAATGCAGTATTTACTTCTGCTACCATTTTCATCACACCTAAAACCTTCTTCTCTACAACGGACACAGCCTGATAGGGACATACCAACTCACACATTCCACATCCGACGCATCTCAACTCATCTACCTGAGAAACAGTACCAGAAGTTTCAATAGCTTCTTTTGTTAGTACCTGCAGTGCTCTCGAAACAGCTGCATATGATTGTGATATAGACTCATCTATCCCTTTTGGAGAATGAGCAAGTCCACAAAGATAAACACCCTCAGTAGCAAAATCTACTGGCCTTAATTTCACATGGGCTTCAAGGAAAAATTTATCTTGATTAATAGGGACTTTGAAAAACTTCGAAAGTTTTTCATTGTTTTCTCCATCCGCAACAACCCCATTGGAAAGTACCAAAAAATCAGGCTCAAAAATTAACTCATCCCTGATGATTGGATCAAATGTTTTGACAAATAACTTTCCATCATTCAACGTCACTTCTGGCTTTCTATCCTCTGTATATCTTATGAAATTCACACCCAATTCCCTTGCCTTTTTATAGTATAATTCTTTAAATCCGTAACTCCTGATATCTCTATATAGGACATAAACCTCTGCATCTGGATAATTTTCTCTCAACAGAATGGCGTTCTTTATTGCCTCTGAACAACATACCCTGCTGCAGTAAGGATGTTCCTCATTTCTTGAACCGACGCATTGAATCATAACGATTTGCTTTGGTTTATCCCTTTCAATTTCTCCATTTAGCACCATCTTTTCCAGTTCAAGCTGAGTAAGAACCCTCTCATCTTTACCATAAAAGTACTCCTTCGGAACATACTCCTTTGCCCCGGTAGCTATTATTACTACACCATGCTCTATAATTTCTTCAGTACCATTTGTTGAAATGGTTGTCTTGAAATTACCCACAAACCCCTCGGCATTTACTATCTCAGAATTTAGATGAATTGTAATAAGAGGATTATCCTCAATTTTTTTTGTAAGATCTTTTAAATAACCTTGAACATCCATCCCATCAATGGTCTTATGAATATTCAGGGCATTTCCCCCTAACCTATCACTCATCTCAACGATGTGGGTCTCAAAACCGCTATTAGCCAGCAGCAATGCAGCATTCATTCCCGAAATACCCCCTCCAACAACAAGTGCCCTTTTTGTAATAGAGATGAGATTTGTTGAAAGAGGCTCAAGATATCTCGCTTTAGATACAGCAGCAGCAACAAGATCCTTTGCTTTTTCTGTAGCTCTTTCCTTGTCAAATTGATGTACCCAGGAATCTTGATCTCTAATATTTGCCATTGTAAATAGGTATCTATTGAGTCCTGCCTCCCTTATAGTTTCCTGGAAAAGAGGCTCATGGGTTCTGGGCGTACAGGAGGCAACAACGACCCTGTTAATATTGAATTCTTTTATCTTCTCTTTTATCAACTCCTGTGTATCCTGTGAACAGGTATAAAGATTATCAGCTGCATAAACCACATTGGGAAGTGTTTTGGCATATTCTGTTACATCCTTAACATCAACATAGCCACCAATATTTATGCCACAGTGGCATACAAATACACCAATTCTGGGCTTCTCATTCAATATAAATTTTTCTTCAGGATATTCCTTCTCTTTAACATCTTTGCCCCTTACATCAGAAAGAACAGAATGAACAAGACCTGCAGCACCACTTGCCTGGGCAACAGTTTCAGGAATATCCTTTGGACCCTGAAATGCTCCACAAACAAAAATGCCTTCTTTTGTGGTTTCTACAGGACTTACGGTTTTGGTCTTTGCAAAACCAAATTCGTTTAACTCTATCCCTGTTTTATCAGCAATATCTTTATTTTCTACGGGAGGATGGAGTCCAGTTGATAGGATCACCATTTCAAATATTTCTTTTTTCAATTTTCCATCTTCCTCATAGGTAACAATTAGATCTCCCGTTCCACTATCCTCAACAACAGAGGATGGTCTTGCCCTTACATATCGAACCCCATATTCATCTCTGGCTCTCTCTATATACCTATCAAAATCCTTCCCATATGCGCGAATATCCATAAAGAAGATGGTGGGCTGAACATCCTTTGAGTGTTCCCTTGCAACAACTGCTTCTTTTACCGCATACATACAACAAACAGCAGAACAGAAAGGATGCTCTTTGTCCCTCGAACCCACACACTGTATCCAGGCAATCTTCTTAGGATGTTTACCATCACCAGGTCTTGTAATATGGCCTCCATAAGGCCCAGAAGCAGAAAGAATCCTTTCAAACTGTATTGAAGTAACTACATTCTTGTATCTTCCATATCCAAAATTTTCTATTGAAGAGGGATCAAACGCACCAAATCCAGGTGAAAGAATCAAAGCCCCTGCTTCTATTTCTACTACCTTTTCGACCATATCATGGAGAATGGCATTTGGCTGGCAAGCATCGACGCAGAGAAAGCATTCAGAACACCCCGAGCAATTTATACATCTTTTTGCCTCTTCTACAATATCCTCTGCAGAAGGTGAAGAAATAACCTCTTCAAAGTTTTTGATTCTTTTTTTAACAGATAATTCCTTTTCTTCTAATCTTTCTTTTCTGTATGCCAATTCCTTCTCGCCAGTCATTTGAGACTCATACGGCAACTCCCATTCTCTGTCTTTCTTCAAATCATTGCCATCAATAAATCTCTCGATTGAAATAGCTGCCCTTTTCCCTGCAGCTACGGCATCAATAAATGTATTCGGTCCTGTTACGGCATCACCACCAGCAAAAACCTTTGGAATAGAGGTTTGAAGACTAATCTCATCAACCTCTAAAGTCCCCCACTTTGTTTTATTAACTCCTTCTGCAAAATCTAAATTGGGCCTCTCCCCAATAGCAAGCAAAACGTTATCAACTTCAATTTCGTATTCACTTCCCTCCACAGGTAAAGGCCTCCTTCTCCCGCTGGAATCAGGCTTTCCCAATTTCATCTTTACCAACCTGACCTTTTTCAGCTTACCATCTCCTATGAATTCAACGGGATTTCTCAAAAATTCAAATTTTATCCCTTCTTTTATTGCCGCATTTATTTCCTCAGGTATGGCGGGCATTTCTTTTCTTGATCTTCTATACACAACAGTAACATCTGATCCAAGCCTTAAAGCAGTTCTAGCAGCATCTATAGCTGAATTCCCCCCACCCACTACAATAACCCTTTTCCCAAGTTTCACATCCTCACCAAGATTAATTTTCTTAAGAAATCCAACACCATGCATTACACCATCCAATTCTTCACCAGGGACGTTCATACTTCTCGATTTGTGGGCACCAGTTGCTACAAATACTGCGTCATATTTATCAATTAACTTCTTGAATTCTTCTGCATTTACCTCGTGATTAAATTCACATTTAACTACCCCTTTCACAATGTCTGTCTCCTTCTTGAGAATATCTTTGGGGAGTCGATACTTTGGTATCCCTGTAAGTAACATCCCACCCGCATCTGGCAATGCGTCAAATACAGTTACTTTGAAACCTCTCTTTCTCAAATCAAAGGCAGCAGTGAGACCAGCTGGTCCTGCTCCAATTATAGCGATTTTTTCTTTTCTTTCCTTCTCAATTGAAAGATCAATGGATGGACCACCAAATTTTTCAAACTCGTAATCTGTTACAAACCTTTTTATTTCCCTTATTGAAACAGGCTTATCTAAATCGCCTCTATTACAAACAGATTCACAGGGATGTGTACAAACCCTTGCAGCAGTGGCAGCAAACACAAAATCCTTTTCTTTCCTTACAATCTCCTGCGCCCTATCAAAATTCCCTCCTTTAACCGCCATAACGTAACCATGAGCATTTAAATGAATAGGGCATCTTGCTCTGCACGGAGGGTCTCCCTTTTTATCTATAATAAATGCTGATGGAACTGCCTGATCAAATGGTCTCCATATTGCTTTTCTTGTTGCAAGATTTTCTTCAAAGGGATGGGGAAGTAATACAGGACATGCCTCAGCACAATCCCCACACCCCTTACAATCATCAAGGGAAACATACCTTGGTTTTTGCTTGACCTTTATTTTAAAATTACCAACTCTGCCACCTACATCAATAATCTCTGCAGCTGTAAGTAATTCTATATTTAAATGTCTGCCTGCCTCCACCATCTTTGGGGAAAGAATACAGGTCGAGCAATCATTTGTAGGAAAGGTTTTATCAAGTTTTGACATAACGCCACCAATAGATGGAGATTTTTCAACTATATAAACATAGTATCCACTGGAAGCAAGGTCAAGTGCCGCTTGTATCCCACCTATACCACCACCAAGAATAACTACCCTTCCACTTTTTTTATCCCCACCCTCCATCTCTATTTGACCTCTCCACACATTTCAAGTACATAGCTTAGACAATCAAGCTTCATTGAACAGCAGGTTTTATTCCCATCTCTGATACATTCAACCAATCCCATATTCCTTAAAATATTTAGACTTTGAGAAATAGAAGGCTGCTTAACACCCAGTTTTTCAGCAATGTCTGTAACGCAAAGCTTCCCTTTATCTTTTGTAATAAGATAGAGGATTCTTAACCTGAGAGGGTTTGCAATTGCTTTTAATATCCGGCTCAACCTCTCAAAATCTGGCTCATCTCTCATCCTTTCCTCCTAATTTAATTCTTTGAAACTTCTAAACTTAGTGATTTATTTCACTTATTAAAGTATACAGATCTTTCAATACTTGTCAAGAGAAAAATTTTAAATAATTGGAAGGATTAAATGCTGTTTCCATTGGTCTTTCAGAAAAAAGTCATTATCAGTAATGTTATTGTGAACTAATCTCCAACGTATCTAATCCTCCCTAATACCCTCCAACTCTTGATATGGGGAATGTAAGGAAGGTGATCCGTTTGCTGTAGTTCTGTTTAGCAATCACCTTTCCTATTCATTCCAGGTGTGATAATGCCAGTAGTCATTTTTTTCATTTTGTCACTGTAAAGGCAAAGGTAGAAAAAAGGACCGTGAACCGCAGTTCGTAAAAAAACAACAAGATGATGTAACCTTGATTTTTATTTATTTTCTTCTATTATAGAGCTATGAAAGAGATAGAAGAAATAAAAAAAGAGGTTGAGGCAATACTTTTTGCGATACCAGATCCTATTTCTGCACAGAGAATTGCAAATGCTATTGGTGAAAGGCCGTCTATTATTAAGAAAACTATCAAAATAATTAATGAAGAATATGAAAAAAATGATAAACCATACAGAATATCTGAGATAGCGGGAGGATATATAATCCACACCCTTCCTGAGTATGGAGATATAATCGCAGAGATACTGGGCAAGAAATTTATGCGGCTTTCCAGGCCTTCACTCGTAACACTTGCTATTATTGCTTATAAACAACCTGTATCAAAAATTGAAATAGACGAAATAAGAGGGGTTGATTCCTCAGGGACATTAAAGACCCTTCTCGAAGCAGAATTCATAAAAATTGTAGGAAAAGGAGAAAGTATCGGTCACCCTTTCCTCTATGGGACAACAAAAAAATTTCTCCAGGCATTCCATCTTAAATCAATCGAGGACCTTCCCCGGATAGAAAATGAGAATAGCGCGCTATTTAGCCCAGGCAGGGATAACTTCCAGACGGAAGGCTGAAGTCCTTGTAAAAAAGGGACTCGTTAAGGTAAATGGAGTAACAATAAGGGATCTCTTCTTTCAAGTAGATCCAAAAAATGATAAAGTTTTTCTCTCGGGTAAACTGGTGGCTATTGACAAAAATAGGATATATATCATCCTATATAAACCTCGAGGTTATTTGACAGCATCCTCAGATAAATATAGGAGGCCCCTCGTAAAGAACCTTTTAAAAGATATAAAGCAACGGCTATTCCCTGTGGGACGACTCGACTTTGATTCGGAGGGATTACTAATTATGACGAATGACGGTGAGCTTACCTATAGACTCACCCATCCTAAATATGGTGTGGAGAAAGAGTATATAGTGTGGCTGGATAACTCTCCTGGAGAAGAACTCGAATCACTACTACAGGGTATTAATGTAGGTGAGGACTTTCTGAAGGCAGAAGAAGTAGAAAGATTAAAGGACAAGAAGATCAGAATTATCTTAAAGGAAGGGAAAAAGAGAGAGATCAGAAGAATGCTTGGCGAACTCGGTTATAAAGTAAAAAGACTTAAAAGAATAAGGGAAGGCCCAATTCATCTTGGTAGATTAAAACCAGGTCAGTACAGGCTTCTCAACAAAAAGGAAATTAACTCTTTGAGGGAGTATGCAGGACTTTAATCCATTAAATTTTATTGCCTTTGATCTAGAAACTACAGGTCTTTCACGAGAAAATGATAAGATTATTGAATTCGGTTTTATAAAAGTTAAAAATGGTAAAACCGCGGGTTCGTTCAAATCCTTCGTAAATCCTGGGATGAAAATACCCACAGAATCATCATTGATAACAGGAATTACTGATGACCTTGTAGAGGACTATCCAGAAATAGAAGATTTCGTTGGTGAAATAAAGGGGTTCATTGAAGATCTTCCACTCGTTGGTCACAATGTTTCCTTCGATTATAGTTTTCTTTCAAGGTATATAAATATAGAAAATAAAATTTTAGATACATTGCTCTTATCGAAGATCTTTGTTCCCTTCTCCCCTACACACAAATTGGGAGACATAGCCCGTTATCTTGGGGTCACTGTATCTGCAGAGCATAGGGCATATGATGACGCACTAACAACATCGAAAATTTTCTTGAAGCTAATTGCCATAATATCAGAAATAGAACCTCAAATTCTACTTTCTATTCAAAAGAGCCTACGAGAACATCCCGAAAGATATGTGGTAGAATTCTGTATGAACCAATCTGTGAAAAAAGGCTTAAATCGAAGGGGTTACACCTTCTCACCCCCAGAAAATATATTAAACCACAAAACCGATCAATACGTAAAAAAGAATATAAAAGAAATATTCCAGAGGAATAACAAATTAGAAGTAAGGCCACAGCAGGTTGAAATGGCGGAAAAAGTATACTCAGCATTCAAAAATAAACGCTTTCTCTTCGTCGAAGCAGGACCTGGAACAGGTAAATCAATAGGCTATTTGGTGCCTGCAATAAAATTCTCTGTCGAGAATAAAACAAAGATTTATATTTCTACATATACAAGAGATCTTCAGGAACAATTGCTAAAATACGACATTCCCCTCAGCGAAAAATTAGCAGAAACAGGTATAAAAACTGTTCTAAAGAAGGGCAAGGCAAATTACCTCTGTCTGATGAAGTTGAGGAATTTTGATCCCACAATTGATCCTGCCTCATATTCTGAAATATTACTATGGTCCTCCATTACAAAATCTGGTGATCTATCAGAAATTTCTTATGTTTTCAGAGATATTAACATTGATTTCTTTAATGTTGACGAAACCTGCATGAGAGAGAGGTGTCCTTTTTTTAACAATTGTTTTTATTTTAATATGCTCAGGGAGCTTAAGGATGCGGATATAGTATTGATAAATCACTCCCTTTTATTTCTTGAAAAACCATCCATTGATTATATCGTATGCGATGAGGCGCATGAGCTTGAAAAATCTGCTACAGATGGTTATTCTATCTCATTTGGATTTTCCGATCTTATTTTTATCTTTAACACATTTATACGTGCTGCGAAAAAAGAAGAAAGGAAGAAAATCTTCAGAGGATTTGAGGAGATTAAGAAAGAGTTTAAAATGATATCAGGGAGGCTGCAGGAACTTACAGAAAATTATAGCTCTGCTGCCTATACAGAAAGGAATATTGAGCCATTCTATAATATTAAAGACCGTATGGAAGAAATCCATATCAAAATATCACAAGCTGAAAATGAGCTATACCCAACCGAATTAATAAGAAGTAAAATTGAGGCTCTGAATTTTCTTCTCAAACCTGATAACGACAACTATTCATACTTTATTAGTTACAGAAAAAAAACAGATCCATTCACACTTGAAATCGTGGCTTCTCCTATTGAGATAGGTGAGTTTCTCGTTAATAATTTCTTTTTGCATATAAAATCATCTATTTTTACCTCTTCCACCCTTACAGTCGGTACGTCTTTTGATTTTATCCTTGAAAGATTAGGCCTCTATCAATTCAGAGAAAAGACCGAAACAGTGCAACTTGGCGATATTTACGACTATAAGAAACAGCTTAAAATTATCGTTCCCTCCTTTCTACCCATTCCCGATTCAGCAGAATTTAGAAGGGCCGTTGCTAATTTAATAAGGGAAATAATAATACCACTCAGGAAAGGAAGTCTTATTTTATTCACATCGCACAGCCAGATGGATGAGGTTTATGGATTTGTAAGAGATCATTTTGAAAGGGTTGGAAGAACCCTTTTGAAACAGTCAAGATATTCACCAAGAACAAGATTGATCGAAAAATTCAAGCGTGATGAAGAATCAGTTTTGTTCGGCACAAATGCATTCTGGCAGGGTATTGACATCCCGGGTAAGGCACTGGAAATCCTTGTATTATCCAAACTGCCATTTCCCAATATGAACGATCCTTTGTTAAAAGAACGGGCAAAAAATATAGATAGAAGAATGGGAAATTCATTCTCTTCCTTTACAGTACCATTAGCAGTTCTAAAATTCAGACAGGGAATTGGGCGACTAATAAGATCAAAGAATGATAGAGGAATCGTGCTGATACTTGATAAAAGGATAATTGAAAGGGATTACGGTAGCCTATTCATTGATTCATTACCAGTGGAAATTGTTACCATAGGTAACATTGATACATTGAAAGAATATATGGAAGCTTTTTTTAAAAATGGATGACTATATTAGATTTTACAAATCCATAGGCAAATTGCTCCCGGAAGAATATCTTACTTACTACCACCCTGGTGCACGGATAAGAGAGAAATTTATCCTAAAACATTTGGTGAATGCCAAAGAGCCAATCCTTGACGTCGGGTGTGGAAGTGGAAGACTAACGAAGAACTTTAATGTGGTGGGAATAGATCTCTCCATTGATAAATTAAAAACGGCAAGGAATAGAAATAAAAGAGGCATTTATATTGTCGGTGACATAGAGGGGCCGATCTTCTTAAAAGATTCAGTTTTTGATTTTGTTCTTTTTTCAGAAGTTATAGAACATCTAAGAAAACCAGAAAAGAGCCTCAAAAATATATATAAAACAATGAAACAAGGCGGTAAGATACTCATAACTACTCCACATAGACTTAGGCAAAGTAATGAGTATTTATCCATCAGAGTCCTAAGTCCATTTGGCATTAAAGAAGGTGTTGAAGGGAAAAAATATTTACACAGGAATTTCTCATCAGATGAATTAAAGGAGCTTCTGGAAAAGGCAGGTTTCAGACTAATAGAGATAGGGACGATTGAAAACGAGTTAAGGGGATGGGGCAAATTAGCCCTTTTGTTGAGAAGATTTCCACAGATCTACTGGAAATTCTCAAGTACCTATCTTAATTTCATCTATGATTTCCTCCAGGATACCGGTCTCATAAAAATTCAAAAGAAATTATTCAAAAAAGGTGTAAGACTTTACGCGTTAGCAGAAAAACATATGTAAAAAAAGTAAAAATTAGTAAATATTTACATAATTTTACTTGACTTGACTAAGATTTTATATTATAGTTCAAAAAAGGAGGTGATATGACTGAATATACACCTGTTAGGGCACCAAGGGGAACCCAATTGCACTGTAAATCCTGGCTTCTTGAAGCTCCTATGAGAATGCTTATGAATAATCTTGATCCAGAAGTTGCCAAGGATCCAGAACATTTAATAGTATATGGTGGAACTGGTAAGGCAGCAAGAAACTGGGAGTCGTATCATAAAATCGTAGATACCTTACAGCACATGAAAGAGGATGATACCCTCTTAATACAATCAGGGAAACCTGTCGCAGTTTTTAAAACACATGAATGGGCGCCAAGGGTTCTTATTGCAAATTCTTTACTGGTTCCTAAGTGGGCAACACTTGAAGAATTTTTGAAGCTTGAATCTATGGGCTTAACAATGTATGGCCAGATGACCGCTGGAAGCTGGATATATATAGGTACTCAGGGAATATTACAGGGAACATATGAAACTGTAGGTTCTCTCTCAAGGGAAGAATTCGGCGGTTCTCTCAAAGGAAAATGGGTTCTTTCAGCAGGATTGGGAGAGATGGGAGGGGCACAACCCCTTGCCTTTACAATGAATGATGGGGTAACCATAGTTGTTGAAGTAGACAAAAAAGCAATTGATAGACGACTCAGAACAAAGTACCTTGATACCTGGACAGATAATCTCGATGATGCCCTGAGGATGAAGGACAAGGCTATTAAAGAGAATAATACCCTCTCTATAGGGCTACTCGCCAATGCTGCCGATATTCTCCCTGAACTTGCGAAAAGGGATATTGTTCCAGATGTCGTTACAGATCAAACCGCTGCCCATGACCCACTAAACGGCTACATTCCACAAGGCTTAAGTGTAAGAGAGGCAGCTGAGTTAAGAAAAAACGACCAAAAAGAATACCTCAAAAGGGCATATGACTCTATTGCCGTTCATGTCAGGGGATGGCTTGAACTCCAGAAGAAGGGATCAAAATGCTTTGAATATGGGAATAATATCAGAAAAAGAGCACAGGAAGCAGGTGTTGAGAACGCTTTTGATATTCCTGGGTATGTGCCCAAATATATAAGACCCTTATTCTCAAAGGGTAGTGGTCCCTTCAGATGGGTTGCCTTATCTGGAGAAGAAGACGACATATTTAAGACAGATGAAATGCTCTTAAAGGTTTTTCCTGAAGATGAACATTTAAGAAAATGGATCAACCTTGCTCATACGAGGGTAAAATTCCAGGGCCTTCCCTCAAGAATTTGCTGGCTTGCCTATGGGGACAGGGCTAAATTTGGAGAGATTGTGAATGATATGGTCAAAAAGGGCGAGATCTCTGCTCCTATTGTCATAGGGAGAGATCATCACGATACCGGTGCAGTGGCTTCACCCTATAGAGAAACTGAGGCTATGAAGGACGGTTCTGATGCAATTGCAGATTGGCCTATTCTAAACGCATTGTTGAATACATCATCTGGAGCTACATGGATTTCTGTTCATCATGGAGGGGGAGTAGGAATAGGTTACTCCATACATGCAGGGATGGTAATAGTAGCTGATGGAACCGATAAACAAAAAGAAAAACTGCTAAGGGTTCTGAACAACGACCCGGGAAGCGGTGTTGTAAGACACGCTGATGCAGGATATGAGATAGCAATTAAAACTGCCAGAGAAAAAAATATCTGGATGCCTATGCTAAATGTATGATCTTATTATTAGAAATGGTACCATAGTAAGCCTTGAGGGTGGAATAAAAAGAGGAAAAAATATAGATCTTAATATAAAAAAAAACTATGATATTGGAATTAAAAATAAAAAAATTACTAAGGTAGGCAAGATAGAACAAAATGCAAAATTTGAAATAGATGCCAATGGCAGAATAGTTTTACCTGCCTTTATTGATCCACATACACATTCTCTTTTTGGGGGGAATAGGGTTAATGAATTTGAAATGAGAATTAAAGGAAAATCATATATGGAAATCAAGGAATCTGGCGGTGGAATTATGGACACTGTAAAAAAAACAAGAAGTTTAAGTGAAACAGAGCTTTATAATAACCTCCAGAATAACCTTATTGACATGGAAAAGTGGGGTGTTTGTACAGTGGAGTGTAAATCAGGATATGGCCTGGAAAAAAATACAGAATTGAAAATGCTTAAGGTATTTAAAAAGGCAATTTCAAAGGGATTCTCGATAGTTCCTACATTTCTTGGTGCACATGACATTCCCCCTGAGAAACAAAAAGATGACTACATAAGAGAGATTCTGGAAATTATTCCCTACATCTCTGAAAATAATTTAGCACAGTTCTGCGATGTTTTCTGTGAGGATGGATTTTTTTCAAAGAATGAATCAAAAAAAATATTAATTGAATGCAAAAAAAATAAATTAATGTGTAAAATACATGCAGATGAAATCAAATCAAGTGGTGGTGCAGAACTTGCTGGTGAAATTGGATGTATATCTGCTGACCATCTTATCCATCCATCAAAGGAGGGCATAGAACTTATGGCGAAGGCTGGGACAATTGCTGTTCTTCTACCAGGCACATCGTTTTATCTTGGAAGTGATAAACCACCTATAAAACAATTTAGAGATAAGGGTATTCCAATTGCGATAGGCTCGGATTTCAATCCTGGATCTTCTCCCTTAAAATATCTTCCAATCGCTGGGAGCATTGGTGCTATACACTATAGACTCACACCAGAGGAGGTCATAGCAGGTATAACTATAAATGCCGCATATGCCTCAAAATTAGGAGATAAAAAGGGGAGCATAGAAGAAGGTAAAGATGCTGATATAGTAATAACAAAATACAAAGATTTTCGAGAGATACCATATTGGATTGGCGAGAACCCTGTAAGCACATTAATAAAAGGAGGAGAGATCTATGGATAATGAAATTCTAAATTCTCTTATAATTTCATATAAATTGTACGTATCTGACGGTAATATTGAAAATTCACTTTTACTCGCAAAGGCACTTGCTGAATATGGCCTTGTAAATGACGGTGTAAAATATCTTCTGGAATACTTCGAAAAAGGAGGAAAACCAGAAAAAGCCGCTGAGATTATTAGTATATTCCCGGAAGAAATTAGAGATTCAGTAAGGGAAATCGCAAAACCTTCAATGGAAGATTTTGATGCACAATCCTACCTCGAGATGGCTGATTTGCTGTGGGATATCGGATCACCTGAAGATGCAAAACAAAACTACATAAGGGCAATTGAATCTCATGCTATTAAAGGAGAGATGGATAAGGCAAAAAAAATACTGGAAAAGGTGAAAGAAAAATATCCTGATGATAAAGAGGTTAGGTCAATAAATATTGAAGGCTTGGGTATTCCATCCCTATCATGGCTTAAGGAAATAAACATACCCATTTTACCTGCCGATGAAGAAAATTTGAGGCTTAACCTTGCAAAATCACTGATCAACGAGGGGCTTCTTGACCTGGGTGTAGAGGAGTTAAATAAAGTAATTTCATTACACGGAGAACATGTTATGGATGCAGTAAAAGAGATGATTCCTGTTCTTATCTCACAAGAGAAGTATAGTAAGGCACTGAATCTCATTGACAACTATCTTGCTGGCGAAGAAAGACTTAATAAAATCTATAACATAGCCGAGTTACTGGAACAGAGCGGAAAAACAGAAGATGCAACAAACCTCTACAACAGAATTTTTCTAATAAATCCAGATTTCAGAGACGTTAAAAAGAAGTTGTCTCCAGTTGTTGAAAGATCCTCAAAAATAAGTGGAAATGAAAAACCTGAATATGAGGAAATCAATGCAAGAAAACCACAGGGGACATCAGGGAAAAAGATCTCCAAAATAGAAAGGAGAAAATCCAGGAGATTGACAAAAGAACCTGCAAGAACAAAGATTGAAGAAGATGACATCATATTCCTATAGGAGGATAAATGGAATACGAATCTTTTTTTGGTTTTAAGAAGGAGCCCTTTGCAGATACACCAGATCCTACTATTTTTTATAGTGGGCCAGAACACACGAGGGCACTTGTAAAACTTCTCCATATTGCCAGAAGAAATAGGGGCCTGGGCATTCTTACAGGTAAAATAGGTTGCGGAAAGACTACATTATCTCGCAAAATATTAAATGAATTAAAAAAAGATGGTGATTTCCTCACAGGTTTAATGATTTTAACCCATCCAAACTTTGATGTAGACTGGTTTGTTATGAAGATAGCTGAACTTTTTGGGATAGATACAGATAGTGGCTCACGGACAGAAATTTCTGTAAACATAACAAATTTCCTCTATTCTAAACATAGAGATGGAAAAAAATCAGTTCTAATTATAGATGAAGCAAATAATATAGTCGACCCTGAAGTTTTGGAAGAACTGAGAGGGCTCTTAAACCTTGAACTTGTAGGCTCTCGACTTATATCTATTATTTTGACAGGTATGCCTGAACTACTTGAAAATTTAAAGAATAATCCCTCTCTTTATCAACGTATTTCATCGGTTATCAAATTATCCTCTTTATCCTCCAATTCAGCAAAGGAATATATCAAATTCAGAATTAAACAATCTGGGGTAAATGGAGAAGTCTTTACTTCATCTGCGATAGAATCAATATATGAACACAGCAATGGAGTCCCGAGGGTGATCAATGTAATTGCAGATAATGCCCTTCTTGAAGGTGCATTTTTAAAGAAAAAGCCAATCGATGAAGAAATTATAGAGAGAATATGCGAAGAAATGGGGCTGTGAAGAAATATGGGAAAGACTGAAAAAATAAACAATCTCAAAATAAAAGCAAAAACTTATCTTGCAAAAAATAAGCTCCAGGAAGCGACAAGTATATACGAAAAGATACTTGAGCTATCGCCGGAGGATCCAGCCATACTAAATGAGGCTGGAGAAGTATTTAAAAAAGCAGGAAATACTTCAAAAGCAAAAGAATTGCTCTGGAATTCTCTCGAAGGATATGAAAAGCTGGATTATTATCCCAATGCTATTGCGGTAGCTCAAAAGTTATTGAAATTAGGAGAGGATGAACTGCAACTAAACGAGACCCTTGCAAGATTATACTCAAAACAAGGTCTCATTGGTGATGCAATTAGTTCTTACTATTCACTCGCTGAAAAATATAAAAAAGAAGGGGATATAGACGGTGTTCTTGAAACATATAAGAAGATCATCGAACTTACACCTAAAAAAACAGATACAAGAATGAAACTGGCTGAAATATTTTTATCTCAAAACAAAAATACCGATGCCATTGAACAATTAAAAGAGGTTGAGAAGATTTACAGAGAGCAAGGAAGAGTGGATGATGCTGATCAAGTTCAGAAAAAAATTATTCAAATAGGTGGAAAAACACCTTCCAAAAAAGAAAAATCTACTACGCCAGGTGCCGAAGTAATATTTGAGCAATCTAAAACAATATTTGAAGAGGAAAAAACCAAAAAGGAGAGCTCCAAAGCCAAAACAATGCCATCAAAACCTGAAGTAGCCCCACTTGAAACCGAAAAAGAGAAGGAAGGCTCTGAAAAGCTTGAATCAATCCTGAATGAGAGCACTCCTCAAAATATTTCCAACATACCTGAACCTGGCATTGAAACAATAGAGAGATCTGTTACCGATTGGGTTGATTGGGTTACCCTGGGCGAACTGTATGAATCTGTTCAATCCATAGAAGAAGCTGTAGAATACTATACCAAAGCCGCTGATTATTTCTTTGAAATTAACAATTTTGATAAGGCAAAGGAACTCTATAAAAAAATTGCTGACCTTAAACCATATGGGTTACGATCACGCCAAAGACTAATCCAGATTGCACTTAAAGAAGGCAATACTGCTGAGGCGACAACAGCATATATATCTCTCTATGAATGTCTCAAAAATAGAGGGGCAACGGAAGAGGCAAAAAAAACCCTTGAGAAAGTAAAGAAACTTGCACCTGACAATCCTGAGTTATTGAATATTCTCCAGGAAGAAGGTGTTGTAACGGAAATAGAAATCCCGAAAGGCGAGGAAATACTTGCCAGCATTGATTTTGATAAACTACTGGAAGAAGAGAGTGCTACAGAGGTAAAAGAAGAAAAAAACAAAGAAGAAGCAGCGATAATAGAAGGTGAGGAAAACATAGAATCCCTCCTGGCACAATTCAAACAAAAGGTATTTGAAAGTATCTCTGCTGAAGACTACAGTAGCCACTATGACCTTGGGTTTACATATAAAGAAATGGGACTTTTAGATGAAGCCATCAGGGAGTTTAAAATTGCGATGAGGGGTGAAAAGGAAAAATTGAAATCCCTCGAGATGCTTGGAATTTGCTATGAGGAAAAGGGGGAACCGAAATTAGCCGAAGCGATATATCGAAAAACACTTGAGAGAGAAAAGGGGCAATCTATTGAGACACTGCTCGCCTTCCATTATCATCTTGGGGATCTCTACCTTAAGCAGGGTGATACTCCTAAGGCCTTAAAAGAATTTAAGACAATAGTAAAAGTAAATCCTAATTTTGGAGATGTAAAGAAAAAAATAAAAGAACTCAGCACGAAGCTTACACATTCCAAGAAACCTTAGCCCTTATAGTTTCTGTAATCAAATGGAAATCCTTAAAAATATCCATAGAATTGATAAAATCTTTTATAATAATGTCTATCTAATTACAGAAGATATAGTTGTTCTTATTGATACAGGCTTCAGATTAAACGCAAAAAGGATTATAACTTACATAAAAAATAAAACAAACAAGCTTGATTTTATAATTTTAACTCATTATCACCCTGATCATACAGGAGGCGTGAATATTATCGCCAATTATTTTGGGAGTATCCCGTTCATCCATTTTTTGGATGTCTACCATTTCAGAAAAGTCTACCCAAAGGCAAGCAAGATATACAAATTTCTGGATTACATCAGTCTAAAATACCAAAGCAGCATTGGAGATATCCAAACCCTCAAGGAAGGGTATGAATTTCCTGTGTTAGAGGGATTAAAAGTGATCCATACCCCTGGTCACACCCCAGGTTCAATATCGCTTTACAGTAAAGAAAGGAAAATTCTATTTACAGGCGACAGCCTTCAGGTAAAGGGAGGGCGCATTCGGAAACCAAACCCTACATTTTATTGCAACCCTTTATTGGCAGAAAAATCTATTAAACGATTGCTCAGCCTTCAGTTTAAGCATTTACTTCCTTCAGATGGGGAATTTATTATAAATATAAATAAGCCATTAATATTAGGAAAAGAAGAGTGAAAATAAAGAATAATGTAATATTGTTTGATTGTAATCACTGAAGGTTTAGTCTGAACTCTGTAACAATAGAATTTAATCTATCTGCTGAATCCTTGAGTGTTTTAATATCCTTGTTTAGGTTCGCAATAATAAGATTTTGATCCTGGAGCATTTTATCGGCTGATCTTATGTATTCTATATTACCCTCGCTAACTGCAACTGCTTCCTTAACTCCCTTCCTAAGATCTTCTATATTCTGTATTTCCCGCTTTGCCACTTCTATTGTTTGACTATAACTATCCTTGAGCAACGATAACTTCTCAGTGATGTGTCCGAATTGTTCCATTATTGACGATGAGGCAACCTCGATATTTCTCGTTGTTTCTACTACATGTGTTGTTTTGTTTGAAAGATCATTTACGGTCTCAATAATCGATTCTGTATGTTTGGAAATCTGATCAGAATTATTTGAAGCGGTCTTTGCAAGGTTATTTATCTCTTCTGCAATTACCGAAAAAGCACTTGATGAACTCGTAATCCTTGCAGCTTCAATGGATGCATTTAATGCAAGAAGGGATGTGTCCTCTGCAATCTCCTTTGAGGAGTTTGTTATATCCATTATACCACCAGAGAAAGTTTTCAGTGATCCAACAGTTTCTTCTACAGATTCTATAGCTTCAGAAATCTCATTCAGGCTCTTAAGATTCTCTTCAATACGTCCTTTACTTTTCTCAACTATATCATAAAAATCTTCTATTTTCTTGAAAATACCCTCTCTTAAAGATTTTATATTCTCATGTGAAGCAACAAGGGCTTCCAGAACTTTCTCAACTTCTTGAAGCGAAGAAATTTGGCTCTCCCCTCCTTTGATAATATCTTCCATCTGTCGCAACATATAACCCATCTTTTCCCTCGTTTGATTTGTTGCCTCATATGCCTTATCAGTAAATTCTCTAAGATTAATGGAAGCCTTAACAAGAGGCTGAAGCGCAATGTTTGTCTGAAATGCAAATGATATTTGGGAGGAAAAAAATTTAGCGTATTCGACCTCTTTTTCTGTGAATGCATTAGGCAACCTATGTTCAAAGTCTATTACCCCAATAACTTTATCTTCAGAAATTAATGGTAAAGCCATTTCAGATTTCACGTCACTTCTTAAGGCTATATAATCCTTTGAGAAACCTGTGTTTTGAACAATAATTGCCTTGCCTTCACGAACGCATTTACCTGTTATTCCTTTTGTTATCGGAAGAGTCCCATACTCTCCAAATTCTCCTGCAGTACTATATATAAAATTGATAACCTTTTTTTCATGGTCAACCTTACCGATGTTGAATCCCGTCCAATCTACATACCTCCTGGAAAATGAAACAACTGCTTCAAGAGTCTGATCAAAAGATTTTCTCATTACTTCTGATTGAAGCTTTATAAGGTCCCTATATATCTCCCCCTCTATTGCTTTAGAGGAAATTTCTCTCACAAACCATCTGAGTAATAAAAATCCAATGAGGAAAAGTGTAATATTTAACATACTGGGCTTTCTTATCACATAGTAACCTGTAACAGAAATAATGATAACGAGTATATAATAAAATGATTCCCAAAAATGTATATAAATGACTTCCTGCTTTTCAGTTTTCCTTGAGAGGAATTCGGAAAGATAAAAGAATACACCGTTTTGTAATAAATAATGACAGGGGAAAAATAGAAATAGTAACATCCAATGGTCCATTATATGAGAACCAAATATCATCCCTGCAATGAAGATTGATAGCGCATATGCCGAGCCATTTATTAAGGCTTGTAACAGTCCTTTTTTGAAAATTAGATCTGCCAATGTTAAAAAGATGAATATCCAGAAGGCGGCACTAACAGGCCCATAAAGCAGATACAGAAGAATAGAAATTGAGTTGGACAGGGTTAAATACGAATATTTTCGTAATGGTAGCGGTTTCCAACGAAATAGTAATCCAGCAAAGAAAAAAACAAAAAGAAGATAGGAAAATTTTATTTTCAATAGAGGGACAAAAATTGTTAATAATAATACATTAAGAATAATCTCCAAATAACCCAGTTTCTTTTTGATATCCCATGATTTATAGTCCATAACCATTTGTTGATTTTAACGCAAAAAAAATTTTTGTCAATATAATTTTCTTGCTACCTTTCATTCACCCTCACCTCTATCCTCTCCCTTCAAGGGCGAGGAGGTCATTTTTACCCCTAAAGTGGAGAAGTGGAAAAGTTTTTTTCTCCATTCTCCATCCTTCCTTCTTCGTTTTTCATCCTTCATTATTCCTTCACCCTCACTTTTATCTCCCCCTTCGAGGGGGAGAGATGGAGAGGAAGTTTCCCTCCCTTGATGGGAGGGATTAAGGGAGGGTGTCCTTCTATTCTTCCTTCTCCATTCTTCATTCTTCATGCTTCGTCTTCCCTTCTTCGTTTTCTTATACTTCCTCGCTACTTCCTTGGTAATTGCCTTTCTCTCACTCATCTTTAACCCCATTTATACCTCCTTTTCTGGAG